>CAMVRX010000049.1 GCA_947170005.1 uncultured Elusimicrobium sp. | reverse complement strand
CGGCGCACTGCCATCCATATCCATCATATACAACTGCCGCCGGCCGTTGCGCGTGGTGGTGAAGGCGATAAAGCGCCCGTCGGGGGACCAGGTAGGGTCTTCGTTGGAGCCGGCATCACTGGTCAAGCGTTTAATTTGCGTGCCCGTGAGGTCCACCAGGAAAATATCCATCGGGTGATAGGCACTTTCCCGTCCGGAAAACACAATCCATTCCCCGGTGGGGGACCACTGCGGCGTGTCGGACCAGTTAAACTTTTTGGTCAGCGGCCGGGTCTGCCCGGTAGCCAGTTCCATCACATAAATTTGCGGGTTCCCCGCACGGTTGGACACAAAGGTAATATATTTCCCATCCGGCGAGTAAGACGGCGAACCGTCCACCGAGGCCTTATTGGTAATTTTTACTTTTTGTTGAGTTTCCAAATTATAGATGTAAATGCTGGGGTTGGCCCCGCCCGAGCTGGTAAACACCAGCGCCTTTCCGTCCGGCGATACGCCGCCGATCAAGCTCAGCCCCTGCTTAATAATAATGGGCGAAATTTTACCCGCGCGCAAGTCAATGGCAAAAATATCCGGGTTGCGATACTTATACGTGGTATAGAAAATGCGCCCGTCTTTGCTCCAGCGCGGCAGCAGAGAAATAGAATTGTCTTTAGTAAGTTTTTGTAAGTTATGCCCGTCGTAATCCACTACGTAAATTTCTTTGTGGCGCGTAGCGTTATTGGCAAAAGCAATTTTGGTGTCGGCAATTCCGCGTTTGCCCAATAGGGCTGAAACAATTTGGTCAGCTGCAATATGTGCCAAGCGGCGCAAACTGGCCTGCGTACCTTTAAACGCTTTGGCAAACACGGCGGCGCGGGTGGTCATATCATAGACGTAAATTTTAATGGTGTAGTACGGCTCGGCGTACGAAATCGTGCCCGTAAGCACATAGCTGGGTTTGGGTGTTACTTTGGACCATTGTGCCAACGAATCTTTGACCTTGGACGTATTAAACGCCGGTCCGTCCTCCGTCACGTCAAAATAGCGGGCAAATAGCAAATCCGCGCGCAAAACGTCGTGCACTTGTTCGGCCGCGGCTTGTGCCGCTTCGTTTGTGGCGGTAAAGGCCGGCATGGCAATAGTGGGCAGCTGTTGCTTTCCCGCCGAGGTAATACCAATATAAACGTCCGCTTTGGGCTTAGCCCAAGCTACTGCCGCACTTACTAGCAGCGCAGCTACTAAAACAAAAAATCGTCTGGTCATGAATGGACCTACTTAGTCTGTTAATTTGGCAAGTTCTGCCTTGGCCTGTACGGCTTCGGGCGCTTGGGGAAAATCCGTCACGACGGATGCCAAATAGCGTTTGGCTTCGTCGGTTTTACCCAAGGGAACAATGCTAAGCGCGTATTTTAAGCGCGCGGTAGGAAGTAATTTGCTTTTGGGGAACTGCTGCAGCAAGGTAGCATAAGCCACAGCCCCTTGTTTGGTTTGGCCCGCCGCAATGTAGGCATCCCCCATGTAAACAAGGGCCTGGTCTGCATTTTCGTTTTGCGGGTATTTAGATAAATAGAGCTTAAAGCCCGAGGCCGCAGCCTCATAGGCACCCTTATCTAAATGGTTTTTAGCCTCGGCAAACAGTTCCGAGGGCAGCACTACTTGTGCCGGCTCAATGGCCGGCAATTCTCCACTTTCCTCGGCGTTGGCGGCCGGTTTTTTCGCGCGGCGCCCCCCCTGTAACGAGGCAGTAATGTCATCCAACTTTACCGACAGGTCCGAAATTTGGCTATTCGTCTGGGCCAGGTTCTCGTTAGAGACGGACAAATTTTGGTTCAGTTCGTCCATCTTGCTGGCCAGCTCGGCCTGGTTGGCCTGCATTTGGTAAATGGTGGCTTTGAGGTCGGAAATTTCCTGTTGGCTGGCCAAAAAACAACCAGACAACAAAGAGCCCGCACCCCCTAGTAAAATAAGTGTTAGTATATTTTTCATGGGCGTCCGGGCTCCTGTTAGCTAAAAAGCTTAGTTGGCTTGTAAAAGCGTATCCGCTCTGCGGTTTTCGGCCCAGCAGGCTTGGGTAGCTTCGTAGCAAACCGGTTTTTCTTCGCCGTAAGAAACGGTGGCGATGTTAGCAGCCGGGATGCCTAAGCGTACATAGTAAGCTTTTACTTCGTCGGCACGTTTTTGGCCCAAAGCGATGTTGTAAGCGGTGGTGCCGCGATCGTCGCAGTTACCTTCTACGATTACTTGGTAGTTGGCTACCGCAGAAGCAGCGGCTTTAATGGCTTGCGCGTTGGCTTCCACAATTTTGCGGTTGTCAGCAGACAAGGTGGCTTTGTCCAAAGCAAAGTGTACCACGCCTAAAGCAATTTCTTGGGCGGGGATTTCTACATTTTCTTCGGCTACTACCATGTCAGTTACGGCTACCAATTCGCCGTCGGCAGCGTTGTTTTTTTTGTTCTTGCTGCAGGCGGTTAAACCGGCACACACAGCGAGTACGAGTACTACTTTGAGTAAGTTTTTCATTTCTTTCTCCGTGATAATTTGAACTTCTACATATAAATGATAGCAACTTTATCCGGGTGCGGTCAACCTATTTTTACAAAAAATATAATTAGTTTATTTTTTGTTATAATAAGGGGGTAGGATAAAAATTTAATCTGTTTTTGGAAGCGTTTAAGAAACGCAGAGCTTTTTACAAGCGCATAACAAGCCAAAAACAGCTGTTTTAGGTACAAAATAAACGGACTAATTACCCGTTTGTTTTGTACCGAGTGTTTGCCTTTTATGGCAAACCGCGGCTGTTTGTTGTTGGGTTCTCTTGTTATGCACTCAAAGCAAACGGCCGTTTTGCATGCGGTCCCAAGGGCAGAAAAATACAGGAGAAATAAAATGACAACAAGAAACGCCCGGCGGGGTTTCACGCAAATTAAACGGGTAGGTCAGGCATTGCCTGACAATGCCCCGGCTAAGGGGCATCTTGCCGCCTTTACCCTGATTGAGCTATTGGTTGTGGTACTTATTATCGGCATACTAGCCGCGGTGGCGGTACCGCAATACCAAAAAACCGTAGAAAAAGCCCGTATTGCAGAGGCAGTAACCCTCCTAAACGCCATGGACAAAGCCCAGCAAGTGTGTGTGTTGGAACAGGGATGGGAACAATGTAGCATGGAAAACTTTTGGGAAAACTCTACCTTTGAACCGCCAACACCGTTATTAGACGAGGAATGTTTAGATACAGCCCCTTGTTTCCACACGAAAGATTGGGAATTTTTTTCCGAAGACTTCCTGTATGCAACGCGGATGAAAAATGGTGAAATTGACGGGAGTTATGTTCTGTGGATAAGCAACTATGACGGCATACCATTAGCCTGCCATGGCGATTGTCCTTCTTCCCTTGGCATATAATACAGGCATGGGGCCCAACAAGTTGGGCCCCGTGTTAAATAAGTATTGTCCGTCTTCCACATCACCGGGTAAAACAGATAGTACCCTGTGATTTGTCATGTGTTCGCACAACCTGCACAAAACACAGCATTTCCCCAAACACCGGGGTTAGTAGAGGATAAGATGATTTTTCAAAACCGAGGTCAGTTTGGCGGACAAGTTGCCCGAAGGCGTAGCAGCGCTACGTCAAGTCGGCAAGGTACGTCAAAATGGCCCGGTTTTGGAAAATTGTATCGCTGAAAAGTACAAAACCTAAAACGAAATGTTTTAGGTTTTGTACGGTTGAAATAGAACGTCACGTCCGCCGTTGACTACCCTAGCAACTTCGCTAGTAACTGGCTTATAACCCGCGGATTGGCTTTCCCTTTGCTCATCTTCATCACTCCCCCCACCAGCGCTCCAATGGCGGCCTTGTTGCCGGCCTTATAGTCGGCCACCGCCTTGGGGTTGGCCGCCATAGCCGCCTGGGCCCATTCTTCCAACTGCCCTTCGTCGCTCACCTGCACCATGCCGCGCGCGGCTACAATTTCGGCCGGGTTGCCGCCGTTTTTGTAAATCTCTTCAAACACTTCACGCGCCTGTTTGCGGTTGATTTTACCGCTCTCGGTCATTTCCAGCAGCTGCGCCAGTTTGGCAGCCGGGATGGGCGAGTCCTCAATCTCTTTACTATCGGCGTGCAGTAGCCCGAGCAAATCGGTTTGGATCCAGTTAGAAGCGGTTTTCAAAGACACTTTCCCGCTCTTGGTAACCTCTTCAAAATAGTTGGAAATTTCGCGCGACGAGGTCAGCACGCCCGCATCATAGGCCGAAAGCCCTGCCTTCATAAACCGTGCTTCTTTACTAGCCGGCAGTTCGGGCATGCCCTCTTGCACTTTTTTAAGCCAATCCTCTTGCAACACCACGGGCGGCAAATCCGGCTCCGGGAAGTAGCGGTAGTCCAGCGCATCTTCTTTGGAACGCATCGGCCTGGTTACCAGTTCCACCTTATCCCACTGGCGGGTTTCCTGTTTTACTTGCCCGCCGCCGTTTAAAATTTCGCTTTGGCGGTTGATTTCATAGATTAACGCTTCGCGCACACCCTTAAAAGAGTTGAGGTTTTTAATCTCGGCGCGCGTACCAAACTGTTCCTGTCCTTTGGGGCGCAGCGAAATGTTCACATCCACGCGCAGCTCGCCTTTTTCCATATCACAGTTGGACGCACCCACCCAGCGCATGAGGCGTTTAATTTCGGTTAGATACGCATAGGCCTCGTCGGGGCTGCGCATATCGGGCATGGACACAATTTCCAATAGCGGGCTGCCCGCGCGGTTATAATCCACCAGCGAATACTGCTCTTCGTGCGAAGATTTAGCGGCATCTTCCTCTAGGTGGGCATGGTGAATGCCGATTTTTTTCTTTTGCAAATGGTCTTTAGGCCCGTAGGTAATTTCAATATATCCCGCCCCGTTAATGGGTTCGTCATACTGGGTGATTTGATAGCCTTTGGGCAAATCCGGGTAGAAATAATGTTTGCGCGAAAAGGATGAATAAACATGGGTTTTGCAGTTCATGGCCAGCCCGGCGCGCACGGCCAATTCCAAGGCACCTTCGGTAAGCACCGGCATCACACCGGGGTGGCCTAAACAAATGGGGCACACCGCTGTGTTGGGTTTGGTGTCTTCGCCCACACCGTTAGGGCAGGCGCAAAAAAGTTTTGTTTTGCTGGCTAGCTGGACGTGTATCTCCAGCCCGATTACAGGTTCAAATTCAGTCATATACCCTCTCCTAAAATACTATAATACCAAATATGGAGTTCCTTTTTAAGCCCACTTCTTACAAAAAAGGTGCCGCCTGGGCCGTAGGGGCCACGTTGGTGTGGAAAGCTCTTTCCTTTGCCAATGCGTTGCTGCTGGCGTTGTATTTTGGGGCAGACCGCCAAACCGATATCTATTTTTACCTCATTATGCTAATGGGTTTTGGGGTAGCTTTTTTGCAACGGCTTAACCAAACGGTCCTCATCCCCGAAGCCATGTTTTTAGCGCAAGAGAACGACTCTACCGCCCGCCAATTTATTACCATGTGGCTCTACCTCTACGCCGCCATTGCCCTGCTAACGGCCGGCGCAGCCATGCTGTGGCCCGCGCAAATTTGGCACGGGTTTGCGCGCTTTGGCGGCCCGCTTGCAGCCGCGGACCGTTGGCTGCTGGTAGGGACAGGCGTGTTATTTGGGCTCCAAATCATCACGTATTATTTGAGCGCCGTGGCCGAGATGTACAAGTTTTTCAAAACCGCCTGGTTAGGCGTTTTAAACGCCGTGTGCCCGCTGGTGTGTTTACTGGTGTGGGGCGATCAAATCGGCATCATCAGTATGGTGTACGGCTTTTTGGCAGCCAATATCCTGCAAATCGGGCTACTGCTGGGGCTCTTAAAAAAGCAGCTGCGTTGGTCGTTTGTCCCGGCGTGGGTGGCGCTGCGCACGCAAACGCGGCAAAATATGCTGACCGGGCAAACGTTAGCCGTGCTGGATATGGTCAACGGGTGGCTGCCTATTTATTTGCTAAGCGGAATGAACGCCGGGCTGGTAAGCGCGCTTAATTATTGCAAACAATTTACCGATTCCACCACCGAAGTCCTCACCGCCCGCGTGGCCAATGTGGCTAAAATTGAAATGACCCAGCAAGCCGCCGCCGGCCAACCGGAAGCTCTCAACCAGACCTTCCTACGAGCCAACTACCTGCTTCTTATTCTCTTAGCCCCGTTGGTGGTGTTTTCGTGTTATTTTGCACCGCAAATTGTGGAACTGTTTTTCAAACGCGGCCACTTTACCGGGGCAGACGTACAAAACACCGTTTGCTTTTTGCGCCCGATGCTTTTTACGCTCTTACTGGTGGCCGTAGGTTACGCGCAAAACAGCGTTGTTGCCGCCGGACGGAAAATCAAAAAAGGGTTTCCCTATGCACTGGTAAGCGGTTTGTTATTTACAGCCATGATGTGGGTGTTTATCCCGCACTACGGCGCCTTTAGCTACCCTTATATCATCGGGGCCGGGCTGCTGATCGGCTTTGTGTTAAACGCATTTTTGTTTCGCAAAGAATTTGCTTTTATCCGCTACGCACGTCCCTTTTGGCAACTGGTGCGCTTGACGGCATTGGCCGGGGCAGCCCTGGTACCGGCTGCTTTATTGGAAGCCGGGTTGCCGGATACTTGTTGGATTCAAATTATGGGGTGCGGCGCGGTATTTGTAGCCGTGTACGGTACGTTGTTGTGCGTCGCAAAAGACGTCCGGCAATTACGCCAGCTCTTTACTAACGGTCTGTAGCACCGCTTGCGGGGTATGGGCTTGCATATTCAGGCAAGCGGGGTGCCCCAGGGCACAGTCGGTGTGCCAGCGTGCGCCCAAGAGCCACATACAATGCCCGCATTTTTCGTGCGCTAAATTGATATTTTTATTGAGGGCAAACAAACAAGGCGCTGTGGGGCCAAAAAGCACCACCGCTTTAGTGTTAAGCCAACGGGTCAGTTGCACCAGTCCGCTTTCACCGTCAATATGCAGCTGCGCGCCGTTTAAAAGGGCCGGCAATTCTTCCACGGTCGTTTTCCCCAGCAAGCACACATCAGCCCCGGCAAACCGCGGGCTATTGGTACTGCCCAACTGCACAATTTGAATGTGCGGAAATTGTACTTTAAACAACCGCAAAAATTCTTCCCACTGTTCCACAGGCCAACACTTAAGCGGGGTTTTCAGACCGGGATGGAAGGTAACGTTAATGCCGCTATGCACGGTAATATAAGGCGGCTTGACACCGTATTTTTCCACACTTTTTTGCAAGATTTTATCCGGCAACAAACCCGTTTCGTGCACGTCAAAATCCAGCGCACTCAAGTAGCGCAGCGCCTCTAAGCGGCTTGCCCCTTGGTGGTATAAGAAGAGCCCAAACGCATCATCCAACAAATAATTGTCGTCTAAAAAGAAAGAAAACGCGTGCTGGCGCTGCAAAGAAGTTTGCAAACAGGGCAAAAAATCCGGGGCCAGTTGTTTGACCCGCTCTTGATTGACGTAGGTGGTTTTCCAGGAAACGCATACCTCGCACGCCATATCAAACGCGCGGCGGTACGGCACACGCCCGGGCGGTAAAATAACATTTTGCTCGTCAGGAACCATCAATGCACGCATCGCATCCGGCGAGTCCGTATGAAAGTAAAAAATAGCTTTCGGCAACGCTTTACGCAGCGCGCGCACCGCTACCCGGTTGGAGGCACAATCCCCCAGCCCTCCCCGCAAATGCAGCAATACATTGAGCC
>CAMVRX010000048.1 GCA_947170005.1 uncultured Elusimicrobium sp. | reverse complement strand
GGGCGGTAGTTTGGGCCGTAGCAACGCTGCGCTCTACCGCCGCTTGAATCGTTTGCCGGGCTTTTTTCTGCCGGGCCTGTTTTGTAGAAGACGTGTTATACTGCGCGGCCGCCGGTAACGCACACAACACAGCCAGTAGAATTGTAAAAATCCATTTTGTATTTTTCATAGTAAGCTCCGTTCTTATTGGGCGGGTGTTTCTTCTTCTTGCGGGAAGAAGATTGCCATCAACACTTCTAATTCACCCGTGCTTAATTTTTGGCTTTGTTCAAAATATCCCAGTGCACTAATTAAACAAAGGGCTTTGAGCATATCTTTTACATCTTGCAACGTAAAGGTTTGTTCGGGTAGTCCGTACGCTTTGGCGATTTGTTGGTACTGGGTGTTAAATTGGGCCAAGTTAAAATCTTTCAAAGCGGGTTCCACCAGCTGGTTAAGGGCCTGGTCGGTTTGCGTGGCGTATTGGTTTAACTGGGCTTCTTGCTCGGGGGTTAAGGTAGTTTGTTGGGCGGTTTGTACGGCAATAGCCAATTGGGCGGTTGCTTTTAACGGGGGCAGCAGTTTTTGGTCAAATTCTTGTTGGAGCTGTTGCGCTTGGGCCATGTATTGTTGTAAAAGCGGGTTGACCGGGTCGTCATCTTGCGGGGCCGGGTAGGCAAAGGACAGGGTGCTGCACACTGCACAAACGGCAATTAAGGTTAGTTTTTTGAAGTTCATAGTTTTCTCCTCAGGGTCTACTTATACTATAGAAAGTAAGCGCTTTAGTTACCAGGGTCTTTGGGCCTAAGCGGGAATGGGCCCTTTGGCTAAAAGTGCCCGTTATCGGCGGCCTCTTGGATAATGTCCACTGTTTCGAGCAGCGCGGCCTGGTCGTCCAAAAACAGCGGGTTGGTATAACGGGTTTGGTTTTTGAAGAACAGCTGGGTAAGTTGTTTAACCAGGGTGTTAAATTCTTCGTTATACTGGTCGTGCACGGCGGCTTTTTGCTCGGCGGACGCGTTTTCCAGCGCGTTTAATTTATCAAAAAACGGTTGCAAATTTACGCGGATGAACAGGGCAATTTGTTTATCCGTATTGGTCATTTCGGGCGTATTGAGGCGGGTTTGGAAATGCTGATATCCCAGGCGGATGGCCCGGCGGGCGTTTTGGGCCTTGTCGGTCGAGTAAACCTGGAGGACCGGGTCGTGGTCCGGCTGGGCGTTTAGGGCGCGTAGCGGGGCCCAGGCAAAAAGCAGTAATAAAGGCAGTAATAATTTCATACCTATATGGTAGCTAATCTTCCTCGGGGCCCACAACGGCCTTTGGACCTAAAACGTGCCTGGGCCCTTTTAAAAGTATGCTATAATGTAACTATGATTATACCTACTATTATTGAAAAAAACGTCGGTTATGACATTTTTTCCCGCCTTTTAAAAGACCGCATTATCTTTGTGGGCGGGCGCGAAGGCGAAGTAGATACTGCCAGCGCTAATATGATTATCGCCCAACTGCTCTATTTGGATGCGGACGACCCCAACCGGGAAATCAACCTCTATATTAACTCCCCCGGCGGGATGGTAACGGCCGGCTTGGCCATTTACGACACCATGCAATTTATCAAAGCTCCCATTACCACCATTTGTATGGGGCAAGCCATGAGCTTTGGTGCGGTGCTTTTGGCCGCGGGCTCCAAAGGCAAACGCTACGCCTTGCCGCATGCGCGCATTATGATTCACCAACCCCTCATTTGGGGCGGTGGTATTTCCGGCCAGGTGACCGATATTGAAATTGAAGCACAAGAGCTGCACAAAAACAAAGAGCACCTCTTGGACATTCTGGCGCATCACACGGGGCAGGATAAAGAAAAAATCCGCCGCGACAGTGAACGCAACTACTATATGTCGGCGCAAGAGGCCAAGGAGTATGGTCTCATAGATGCGGTGTTGGAACTGAAGAAATAAACGACCCCTGCGAAATTGCGTTTTAACGGTAGGGTTTCAAACACGGTTCGTGTTTGAAACCCTATTCGTTTATAATATAAGACGTCATCGCGTACTTGATACGGGATCTTCAACGCTTGTCGTCCCCTTTTACTTGCGTAACAACTTGCGTGGAAGATGGCAGATCAAGTCTGCTATGACGTCTTTTTGATAACAACAACACAGGGCCCCTTGGCCGGGGTCCTGTCAGGCATTGCCTGACCTACAACAACGGTTGTTTAATTCACCGTGCATCCGTCAGAACCGCAGATGGTTTTGCAGTCATATACGCCGGTGGCGTTTGAGGTGTTATAGCATGCACTAGATCCGTTAGCATAGGCTTCAAAGTTGTAAGGATAATTTTCTTGGTCGCCGTTAATGACTCGGTTAGCATAGAACATTCCACGGTCATCCCGGACCCCAAACTCCCAATCTTTTGTTTTTACACAAACGTCATCTAGGCAATCCTCCCCATATTCCACGGTGCCGGGCAGTTCCACGTCCATGGTATCAAACAGGGTTTCCCCGGGGGTTAATGAATTACATTCATCCTCTGTTTTCGATAACAAGCACAGTTGGTACTGCTCTTGAATGGTTTTGAGGATGAGGCGCGCTTCGCTGGCGCGGGATTTTTCAACGGCTTTTTGGTATTGCGGCACGGCTACGGCGGCCAAAATACCGATGATCAGTACGACTACTAAGAGTTCAATCAGCGTGAACCCGGTTGTTTTTTGCATAAGTTAGCTCCTTTTTATTTGGGAACCTTATGCAAAACGGCCGGATTACGTCTGGGAGTATCAGCAGCCAAACGTCAAACAGCCGTAGTTCCTACAAGTAGGAGCATTGGGCAGAAAATACCGTTGGAGCAACCCAGTAGTATTTCCTGCCTTAAACAGCTGTTTTGGGGCTGATACTCGCTTTAGTTACCTAAAGACTGCCTGCCGGTGCAGGTTCCCAAAAACAGATTAGATTTTTTTTACTGCACTTTTATTATAACATAAATGAGGGAAAAGGAAAAACTAAGCGCGTTACTTGAGTAACAACCGCGTGAGAAAGGTGGGGCGCACTACGCGCAAGAACTGTTTTTCATCCGGCGAGTTGGTGCCTTTTTGAGAAGTAATAATAGGCAAGTTGAGGTCGTGGACGGCGTGCTGCGCGCGGGCCGGGTTCCACGCGGCAAACGGCCAAAACCCGACGGCACAAGTGTCTATTTTGTGTAGGGTTTTCAAACGGTAAGCGGACTCTTGCAACGCGGCGCGGGCTTGGCCGGGTTCGTCGTCTAGTAAGTTGTGCCCGTCTAAGCCCAGCGTGCCGATTTGCACACGCTTGCTTTTAAGCATTTCTTGCAGCTGCTTAACGGTTAGGACGTTTTGCCAGGGCTCCTCGTGCGGGTTTTGCCAACTGTTATATGTGCCCAAGGCTTCCACAGCTACAAATACGGTGGCACACGCCTGATATTTTGTTAAGAGGGGGAAAACGTCGGTGTAAAACGACTGATACCCGCCCATAAACGCCAGCAAAACGGGCTTGGCGGGCAGCGGGTTTTGTAAATCTTTCGGCGTGATAAACGTGTAGCTGCGCTTACTTAAAAACGCAAGCATTTTTTCCAGTTGGCGGGGGGAAGTCCATTCTTTTTGTAGGCGCGAATGAGCGGCCGGGCGGCCGATTTTTTGATAGACTAAAACAGGCCAGGCAGCGTTCATAACCGGCTGCGCCCGCGGGTCAGCTGTAAGTGAAAATCCCACAGCGTTTCCCCGCCGCGCGGAAACGCGCGCAAAATAGATTTTTTGCCGGTCCACGGCCACGGGTTGATGCCTTTTTGGGTGCTAAAATCAAGCAAGTATCCAGCTTTTAGCACGCGCGAGCGCACGCGCTTGTCAAACCCGCCCGCGCCAAACGGATAGCAAAAACTCACCACGGAAGCCCCCAACTTTTCTTCTAAAATTTGTTTGCTTTGGGTGAGTTCCTGCTCTATTTCTTCGTTGGATAAACTGCGCAACCGCCGGTGCGAACACGTGTGCGAGCCAAACGCCACCCACCCGCTTTGGTGCATTTCTTGAATTTGCGGCCAGGCCAAATAACCGGGGGTGCCGATTTTGTCGGTAATCAAAAAAATCAGCGCGGGGATTTGGCGGCGCTTAAGCAGCGGGAAAAGATAGGTGTAATTGTCTTCGTGCCCGTCGTCAAACGTAAGCAGTACCGGGCGGGTAATTTTTCCGGTTTGGCGGGTTTTTCGGGCGTGTAGCAAGTCCCGCTCGCTAATCGGGGTGTAACGACGCTCTTGAAGAAATTGCAGTTGTTTTTCAAACATTTCCGGCGTAAGGGTGAAGGCAAATTGGTCCGGCACGCACGTGGGGCTGATGTGGTGGTACATCAAAACCGCCAGCCCTTTGCGCGGCGGCAGGTACCAGGTTTTGCGCAAAGCGGGGTATTTCCAAAAAAAATACACCGCCCCCAGGATGAGAAGTAGCCCCGCGTACATCATTGGTCTGCTTGCTCCAGCTGCCAGAGTTTCATGTATTTAATATAGACGTAGTACGTAGAAAAACTGGCCCATAACAGCCCGCGCATGCCGTCCAAAAAGCCCAGTTTGAGCACGTAGCGTTTGCAAAACTCAAAAGGCAGTGTGAAAAACACGCGCATCCCGCAAAACCGGCGGCCGCTTTGGTGCATTTGCTGTGCGGCCAGCGTGGTGTATTTGTTAAATTTGGTAAAGTAGGCTTCGATTGTGTCGTAGGAAAAATGGTTGACCGGGTAGCGCAGCGTTTTAAGCGGGCCGTTGACTTCCAGTCCTTCGTGTACCAGGCCGCCTACGTAGCGGGCTTGGCCGGTGCGGACCAAGCGGATGTGTTTTTCTTTATTAAGCCCGCTAAAGCGCATTTTTTTGCCTAAAAAGTAATTGCAAAAAGGCAGATAATAGCCGGCTGTTTTTTCATCCTGCACGGCTGTTAAAATTTCTTCTTTGAGTTGCGGGCTCAACCGCTCGTCTGCGTCTAAATTCAGGGCCCACTGCCCCGTGGCTTTAGAGAGGGCAAAATTCTTTTGATTGGTAAATCCGTCAAACTCGCGCTCAAACACGTGGGCACCCAGGTCTTTACAAATTTGGGCGGTGTTGTCGGCCGAGTGGGCATCCACCACCACCACTTCACTCACCAAATCCTGCGCGCTTTGGATGCACGCAGCAATGCGGTGAGCTTCATTCTTGGCAATAATAAATAGGGTAATGCGCGGTTTATTCATACGCTTATTATAGCATTTTGCCCCATATAAAAGGGGTAACCGCTGTAGCAGGGTTTGGGACTACAGCGGTTTGGGATGAAATCAAATTGTTCTTGTTACACTTATACTATAGTAATTTGCTTGCGCAAACAAAAGGGTCTTAAGGCCCAATTTTAGTAGAAAAAATACCTAGGCCCGCCTGGGCCCAATGTGCTATAATAAAGTAGGTCTTATAGAGGAGAGTTTATGAAGAAAATCATTTGTATCTGGGGGGGATTGTTGCTGGCCGCCTGCGCCGGGCTGCCCACTTCCAGCGAGTATGTCGCCCGCGGCAACGGGTATTTAAAAGACGGCAAAAAACAGGCCGCCATTGACGCCTATAATAAAGCCGTGGTGTTAAATCCGTCCAATTTAGAAGTGTATGAAGCCCGCGGCGCCGCTTACTATTTTAACGGACAGTTTGATTTGGCCGCGCAAGATTTTGACCGTGTGTTGCAAGAGGACCCTTACCGGGTCCGTTTGTATACCGCCTACGCCAGTGCCTTGGCTGCACAGGGGAAGTTTCAAGACGCGTTGGAACTGCTAAACCTGTCGGAGCGGTTGCGCCCCGGCCAGGCGGAAACCTATTTTGCGCGCGGGGGGGTGTATTATATGTTGGGCCGTTACGATTTGGCCGTGGCCGACTATACCCGCACGTTGCAGTTGCGCCCGTCTGCTGATGTGTTCAATGCCCGCGGGGGGGCCTATCAACAGTGGGGAAAACCCGAGCTGGCCCAGCAGGATTTCCAGGCCGCTAAGCAGCCCCACATCCCCCAGCATATTAACGATTACGCCGGGCTGGAATAAAAAAACTTGCGCGCCGCACCCGGTTTTGCTATAATAAATAGGTACGATTTACGTCACCGTAGCTCAGCTGGTTAGAGCGATTCTCTCATAAGGAATAGGTCGGTGGTTCGAGCCCACCCGGTGACACTTTTAAGGACGAGTTTTCGTCCTTTTTTGTTGGGGTAAAAATTGCGTGCAAAAATCTTCAAAATGTACTATGATAGAGATATGAAGAAAACCTTTCTAGTAAGTTGTTTGTGTTTGTGTGCGGGGCTGGCGGCAGCGCAAACGCCGCAAGTGGTGGAAGCTTCTACGTGCGAAACGCGCGTGGATGCGCACCAGCGGGCCAGCACCAAACAGCGTGTGGTGTATTGCTTAACGCCGGAATATAACGCCAATTATCCGGCTAACCCGGGGTTGTTGTTTTCGGGGGTGAGTTCGCCGCGCGTGCGCGTGGACCCGGTGTTAAAAGGGCCTACCGCGCGGGAAGGTTTTTTTGATAAAAACGGTGTGGGGATTAACAATGTGTATGTGGAAACACGTACGTTCCCGCGCTTAACCGACGGACGCGTGAGCGTACAAGAACAATTTCAAAAAGCCCATGCGGCCGAAGACGCCGAAAAAATGGCACAAGAGATGTTTTCCCATACGCCGTGCTGCTTAAATGAACAGGATGCGGTGGAACCGCCGCCTGCCCCGGTGAATGAAAACCCCGGGCTGGAAATTTTAGGCGAAGAAGTAGCCGTAGCTACCGAAACGAAATCCGGCGTGCGCACACGCACTAACAAGCCGGGGCGCCGTTGGAACCAGCCTGAGCCGGTAGCTGCCGTGCCCGGTGCTGCGGCTGTAGAAGAAGGCCCCGTGCAAGAAGTAGCTTCCGCCCCCACGGCGGGCAGCTATACGTATGATGAGGCTTACAGCGAGTATGAACCGTACGTCCCGGTGGAAGTGAGCGCGCAGCCCTATGCCCCGGCAGAGGCGTACGAAATCCCGGTGGGGACGTCCTCTTATGCTCCGGCCGGGCAGCAAGAAATCCCGGTAGGAACGTCTTCCTACGCGCCCGCCCAGTAGAGGAATTTTATGGAAAAATTAAAACTTTATTTTAAACTGCCGTATGAAGAAAAAGGTGTGATTAAAGCTACACTTGATTTTATCTTGCGTTTTATTACCGTGGCGGTATGGGTGAAACTGGCGTTTATTTTAGTGGCACTTTTTTGGGACGCCCTGTTGCACCAATATAATCCGGCCCTCAAGCTGTGGTGGTTTGCCTACAGCTTTACTATTTTGTTGGGGGCTACGTGGATAGCGTACATTGTTTTATTTGTGCGCGATTACTACGAGCCGGAAGACGAGTAACACAGGTCAATTTAAGTGATAAAAAGCGGCCCCAATTTCGGGGCCGCTTTTGTGTGACGTTAATTTGTATTTTTGAGCAGCCGGGCGGCTGCTTGTTTGTCGCGGGCCAGCTGGGCTTTAAGGGCGTCTAAGCTCTCAAACTTTGTTTCGTCGCGCAGTTTCTCATAAAACCACACGGTAATGTTTCGTCCGTAAATGCTTTGCTTGAAATTAAAAATATGCACTTCCACCAAGGGCAACAAAGTGCTAAGCGTATTAACCGTCGGGCGAAAGCCGATGTTGCAAAACCCGTCGTAGATTTTAGTACCTACGCGCACTTTAACAGCAAACACCCCCAGGGGCAAAATTTTGTAAATCCCGGTGTCCAAATTAGCGGTGGGGTAGCCTAGCTTGCGCCCCAGTTTGTGCCCGGTA
>CAMVRX010000047.1 GCA_947170005.1 uncultured Elusimicrobium sp. | reverse complement strand
GTTAAAATCGCACAGAAAGGGAAGCCTCGGCCCCCAGCCCATAGTGCGCATAGTTCGCCGCCAAACTCAAATCCAAATACGACGGCAATTTAAAGTTCATCCCCACCGTACCACGCGCCGTAGCGGCATATTCGTTATCGCCGGCAAGGGCCGTTTGGGCTACGGAATTGATGTGCAAGGTAGTATAATCCACCCCGCCGCCAATGTAAGGGACAAAGTATTTAATCTTCATCGATAACACCAAGCTGGCGTTATAATGGGAGGCAGAAAAATCGCGCGCACTGGCTGAGTGGGCAGCCACCACCAGCATGGGCTGCAAGGAGCCCAACATCTCATTGGGCTGGGTAATCCCCCAGCGCAGCCCGCCCCCGGCAATCGTCATCCCCTGGTAGCTACTGGCACGGATGAACCCGTCAATGCGAAAGGGCAACCCGATATCGGCCTGCAGCCAGGGATAAAACACGGCACCTACTTTATCCCGCTCGCCCAGGGCGGTGTGGTTTTTTTCGGCTGCGCTGTCGCCGGAGCCTTTGCTCATTTTAAAAATCATACTGCCGCGCGGACCGATTTGGAATCCCCCCCAGCCCAGCACACGCCCGGTGGTGTACGTGCCCGAACCGATCAGCCCGCCTAAATCTTTGGTAAATGCGCGGATGTTACGCGGGGTAACATTCTCGGAGAAATCATCCCACAAATTGTTGGCACCTGCGCTGCACGCGCTGCCCAATACAACCAGTAATACAAATAGTTTTTTCATAATTTTTCCTTTCTTACAAATTAAAAAGCAGTTCATCGCCCGCTTGTACAAACCCACGCAAACTGCCGCCGGGCAGTTCGAGCGTGCGGCGTGCCGAGCGGTAAAATTTACTCATGCGCCAGGGTTTTACGTTTTCCTCCACGGCCACCACGCGGTCTTGCGCGTCCAAAAAAATTACGTCTATACTAAAGCGCATAAAACACGTGTGGATTTGCGGGCACGGCTCTAATAACAGCGCCGCCCCATCCGGCAATTCGCGCCGCCCCATCAGCCCGCGCAAACGCGCAAAAAATGTGTGGGCTGTTTCTACTTCCTGCGCCAGACAACGCCGGGTGGGTACATGGATGCAATTCATTTCGTTTCCTCTTGGACGGCTTGCACAAGCGCTTGCCGGGTGCGGGTTTCAAGCCCGCTATCTAAAAACTGAAAATGCTCCGGGGACTTGAGTGTAAACCCGTCCCCTTTTTGAAATACTAAAAACGTTACTTGCCACGCAGCGCTAAACGACACGTCGGCAATCCACATTCCCGGACGGCTTGCGGCCGGGCGCACCCGGCTTACGGCCGGGACAACCACCGGCAGCGTTTGCCGGCACGGCACGGTGCACGTGCGCACAAAATCGTACGTTTCTTTACTCAAAATACGCACGTTAGCATACTGGCCGCGCTGCAGCGGCAGCTCTACATGGCCTGCCGAGCGCGTAGCGCCGGAAATTATAAAAGAACTTCCTACCTGCACTTCCAGCGCGTACAAGGCGGGTGCCCAACAAAGGAGGAACAAAAGCACCCACCCTGCGCGCATGGGGTTAGGCGGCTACGCGTTCTACGTAGTTACCGGTGCGGGTATCTACCAGCACGGTGTCGCCCTCGTTAATAAAAAGCGGCACTTTAATTACAGCTCCCGTTTCCAGCGTGGCTTCTTTGGTGGTGTTGGCCACGGTATCACCTTTTACACCGGGCACGGTGGAGGCAATTTTGAGCGGTACTTTGATGGGCAGTTCCACGTTAAAAAGCTGGTCGTTAATATAGATACCGGTAGCGTCCATATTATCTTTTAGGTATTTGGTTAAATCGCCCAGTTTAGAAGTAGGTACTTCAATCTGATCGTACGTTTCGCTATTCATAAACGTGGCCATATCGCCGGTGGTATATAAGTATTGGAAGGGGCGTTTTTCCACCTCCACTTCGGTAAATTTATCTTCGGGGCGGTAGGCGGTTTCAATCATAGCGCCGGTATTGATGTTGCGCAGTTTCACGCGCACTACGGCGCGCGCTTGGCTTTTGCGGTGGTGTTGAAATTCAATAATTTCCACCAGTTGTCCGTTTTCATCTTGAAAGATGAGTCCTTCGCGAAATTCGGTTGTACTTAACATAATTGACCTCTGTTTACAGGGCGGCGTACCGCCCGGAATTTGTGCTACGTTAATTTTTTGGAACCTATCTTAGTGACTAAGTAACTGTCCTCTAAGCGCACGCCAAAGCGCCCGTCCAAGTAAATGCCGGGCTCTACGGTGACAACGCAGTTTTGCGCCAGCTTATCCGGCGCGCCGGCACGCAAAATGGGCAGGTCGTGTTCCTGCAAACCAATGCCGTGGCCGGTGGTGTGGAAAAAATACGTTCCATACCCGGCCCGCTCAATGACGTCGCGCGCGGCTTTGTCTACCGTGCCAGCCCGTACGCCCGCGCGCAAGGCTTTCACCCCGGCCGCGTGGGCCTTGTCTACTAAGTTCCAAATCTGTGTGTAGGCGGCGGGCACCCGGGGCCCGTGCCACCAACTGCGTGTCATGTCCGACGTGTACCCCTCGTAAAAACAGCCAAAGTCCATCAGTACGGCTTCATTGTTTCTGAGTTTGCGCGTTTTGCTGGGGGTGTGGTGCGCATCGGCCGTGTTGGCCCCAAAACAAACAATGTTAAACGGGATACTATCGGCCCCACGCCGGGTCATCGCCAAAGCCATTAAAATGCGTACGTCTTCTTCGCTCATGCCGGTTTTAATTTGCGCTTGAACCTCATCAAACGCATCCGCGGCAATGCGGCAAGCTTTTTGAAGGCGCACCAGTTCATCGGAACATTTTTGGCGGCGCAAGTCCCCCACCGGGCTGTCCGTGCGTACCAGTTTGTGTTTTAAAAACAGCTCGCCGGTTTGAAAATCCACGCGGGCCGGGTCAAACGCAACACGTTTGAGCTTTTTCTTTTCAATAAGGGTCAACGCTCCGTCCGCCATAGCACCGTAAGGCACGTCTACAATTTTCATAAACCGGGCCGCAGGCGCCATTTTGGCCACGATGAGTTTTTTGGTTACGCAATACGCCGCCGTAGGCGTAATTAGAAATACAGCCTCGCCGCTTGAAAGTTCCACGCCACTTACATAGCGTTGCTCCAGGCGGTCCGTTGTGAGGTAACCGCCCAGCCCGGCTTGTTTAAGCCGGCGGCGCAGTGCGTTCATGCGTGTTTGAGCGAGGTCTTTTATCATATTATTTGCGGGTTAAAATTTTGGCTCCGGCCTTTGTAATGGCCACCGTATCTTCCAAACGCACGCCGAATTTGCCCGGCAGATAAATGCCCGGCTCTACGGTAACAATGTTGCCTTCTTTAAGCACGTAAGACGAGGTTTGGTTGTTGTAAGGGTTTTCGTGGATTTCAATACCCACTCCGTGGCCGGTGCCGTGGGTGAAATACTCCCCGTATCCGGCACGCTCAATCAGGCGGCGGCACGTGCCGTCCACCTGTTTGCACGGCACGCCGATTTTGGCCGCTTGAATGCCTTGTTTGCGGGCCGTGTCCACTATTTTCCAAATTTTAGTATATTCGGCCGGTGCTTTTTTGCCGTGCCACCAGCTGCGTGTCATGTCCGAGCAATAGCCGTTAACGACACAGCCAAAATCCAACAAAACGGCGTCTTCTTTTTGCAGCTTGCGGGTACCGGTTTCGTAATGCGGGTCGGCCGTGCTTTCCCCAAAGGCAACAATTGTAAAGAACGACGTACACTTGGCCCCGTGCTTACGCATAAAGTACTCCATTTCAGCTGCCACTTCGCCTTCGGTCATCCCGGTTTTGATGCGGGGCTTGATATATTCGTAGGTCAAGTAAGCCAGGCGGTTGGCCGCACGCAGATGTTTGAGTTCTTGCGCATCTTTGGCGGCGCGCAGCGCGGTAATGATGCTGTCCACTTCCACCAAGCCGTGCTTGCGGAACTGGGTGCCCGAAGTGTAGTGCTCTTTGGACGCATCAAAACCCACCCGTTTGAGCCCCAGCTTTTGGATGAGCGCCAAGGCGGCCTCTACCCGGTTACCGTCCTCGGCAATTACGTGCATATACGGGGCTGCGTGGCCGAACGAAATTTGATACAGCCCGCGCACCCAAGCATAGGCCGTTTTGGGCGTAATTAAAAAGATAGCTTCGTCCTTGTAAAAATAAAAATTTCCCAAGTAAAACTGGTCTAGATAGTCGGTCACCAACAGACCGTCCAACTTTTGGCTGCGCATAAACCGGCGCAGCGCGGCAAATTTAGCTGCAACATACGGATTTTTTATCATACTAATACCTCTTTAAGTTATTTTACTATTTTTGAGAGTGTTTTCACAATACGGGTGCGCGCGCGTAAGGAAAATTTTTCACACCCGGCGCACAATTATATATAATACTACTATGAAAAATTTTCTGTTTGCTTTGTGTTGTTTACTAACGGCTTTGCCGTGCAATGCTGATTTATTTACCTCCAGCGACGGGGCGTTGAACCTGGATATGCCCGCCGGCTGGAAGCGAGCCAAGGAGCTGCCCGCACGTGGGGTACTTTCGCTGCAAAAGGGAACCGCACGGTTAGACCTGAAAACCATTGACTGCACCGACGAGCCCTGCCTGGAAGAAATGATTAACAACGACGTGTCCGCCGTGAAAGCCAAGCAGATGACCGTCATCAAAAACACCTACACCGGCGAAGAAGTCAAACGGGTGGAACTCTCCACCGCCGACCCGTTTTACTACATTAGTTTCTACAACCCCAAGAGTGACTTTAGCGCCGGATACTTTTTGTTGGACGGGCAAGGATATTCCGTACTGGCTAAAAATGTAACGTACGCCGAGACAGATTTAATTTTTGGCGCCATTGCCCCCGCCCGCGCCGTGCCATCCCTTTCCACCCCCGCCGCCGAACCTACGGAAGAAACGGACGAAGAGTTGCTGCGTGCCTATGACACCCAGGCGATACCGGATGTGGACGTGGAAGTATTGGAAGACATGCCGCAAACCGCTGTCCCCACAGCTAGCGCCAGCGCAGCCCCTGCCGCCAAACCCGCTAAGCGCAAAACCCTCGTGGTAGCGCAAATGCCACCGTTTATCCGCGCGTTAGGCCGCGGTTACGACGTGCTGATGGGGCTGATTGCCCTGTTTTTGGCGGCTTGGCTGGGCGCCGGGCTGGTACGTTTATGGGTACGCGCCACACGGGTAGAAACCCAAGCCAACCCCAACGCACTCTATCCCATTAAAATCGAACGGCGTTACGGAACCCCGTCGCTCATCTTGCGCGCACGCGACAATCAAGGCAACGTACTCACCGCGCTAAGCGTGCGGTGGGATGCACTGTTTATGTTTTTTGGGATTGTGATTGTGCTCTTGTCGCTTATTTTGTTTGCCGCCCTGAGTTTGTGCCAGCAGCTTAGCTTGCTGGGGGTAACGATGTTTGCCTACAACACAGCCTATTCCATTTTATCGTTAGTGTTGCCGCTGGGCGTGGTGATTTTCTTTTGCGGCATGGTGTGGGGGCAAGTGGCCATGAGCGAAATCACCCTCTTTGACCGCCGCGGCAAAAAAGCAGCGGTCATTCTGCAAAAAGGGTACAGCTTATCGCATGAGAATTACCAAATCTATTTTGCGCGCTCTAAGGAGTTAATGCTTGCCCGGCGCAAACGCTTTGCGTTGCGCCGCACGTGGACACTAATGAATAAGGACCACATTGAATTTGCCACCCTGACCGAACGCTCGGCCGGGCGCGCGGTCGTACGGATGGTGTGCGGGCACTTGTGGGGAATGCTGCGCGCGGACTACGATATCCGCGGCGCAATGGACAGCCGCGGTGCGCTGGAAAACACGCACGGGTTATTTTTTAGAAGTGTGTGTAATATTGACAAGCCCGAGGCAGTAGCGGCGCGGGATTTGTTAGCGATGTCACTACTTATCAGCATAAGGGACCGGGACAAATGGTACCCGTGGTTTAACTAAAAACAACCCCGGTGATATTCCTTTGTAACGGCAGGGCTTCAAAGACGTAAAGTCTTTGGCGCCCTGTCCGTTTTCCGGGCAACAATTTGCCACATTTGGACATCTTTTGCACCGATTTGCCACTCGCAGCACCTAACAGTGCAGCCTCGGGCAACTTACGGTGCAAATCTGCCTCAAATCTGACAAATCAGCCCACTGAATATTTTACCCGGTGATGCTTTCCCTTCACGCCTAGTCCTGCGCAACATTCGTTTGAAATCCCGCGGTAAAGCCCTTTCAAAAAATACTCCGTTTTTTGTATCCTATGTATATGCGTAAGATTTTACTATTTTTACTTTGTTTCTCCCCCTTCACCGCAAGCACACAACCGCTGCAAGAATTTGTGCTTGCCCAGCAACAACACCCCGCACTGCAGGGGGCGTGGTGGGGCGGCCTGGCCGTCTATGCCGGGCAGGAAGAGGAAGAACTGTTTAGTGTTCACGCCGATACCCGCTTTGCCCCCGCCTCCACCTTAAAATTGCTCACCACCGCGGCCGCGTTGGAAAAACTCGGCCCCGACCACCGCTTTGTTACCCGCCTCTATGCCACCGCACTACCCGACGAAAACGGCGTGCTCAACGGAGATGTGTTTTTGCGCGGCGGCGGCGACATGACGCTGGGTTCCACCCGCGTCAAAGGGGCGCAAGACTACCCGGCCGTGCTGAACCAGTGGGTTCGTTCCGTACAGGAAGCCGGCATTAAACAAGTAAACGGGCACGTGTACGCGGACGTTTCTCTGTTTGAAGGGCCGTCCCTCTCCCCCAAGGTAAACTGGGAAAATATGGGCAACTATTTTGCCGCACCGGCCAGCGCGCTGAGCTTCCATGATAATTTATTTGAGGTGCGCTTTCTGCCCGAGCCGGCCGGCGACCGCCCCGCCGTAGTGGCGGGCACACAGCCGCAAATCCCGCAGGTGGAAATCCAAAGTTTTGTAACTACCGACGCCAAAAACAAAAAAGATAACGCCTATGTGTACGGCGCGCCGGACCAGTATAACTTAAAGATCTTCGGCACCATCCCCACTAACGTGCGGGGGTTTGCCATTAAAGCCGCTATGCCCAACCCGGCGCTGTTTACCGCGCAAGCGCTCACTCAAGCGCTCATACAAGCGGGCATCCCCGTACGCGGCCAAGCCCAAGTAACCACCCAACCGCCCGACTACACGCTGCAATACTTACTGCACACGTACCGCTCGCCGGAACTTAAAGACATCATTTACATCGTCAATAAACGCAGTTTTAATTTGTATGCTGATATGCTGCTTAGGCACCTGGCGTTGGCCGACGGTCAAAGGGGCAGTATTGAAAATGGACTGCGCGCGTTGGAGCGCTTTTTGCGCCAAAATAACTTAGCCGGCGAAAACGACACCGTCCTCTACGACGGCAGCGGCCTGGCGCGCGACAATATGCTCACCCCGCGCGTGCTGGTACGCACGCTCAACTTTATGACGCAAAGCCCGTACTTTGGGTATTATTACCGCTCGCTAGCCACGCCTAATGACCGCGGCGATTTATTGGTGCTGCGCCGCTTTTTAAAACCGCTACGCCGCGTGGAAGAAGTGCGCCTTAAAGGCGGCACGATTGACGGCGTAAAAGCGGCCGCGGGCTACGTGCCGGGCGGGGACGGCAAACTGATTGCCTTTGCGTTTATCGCCAACAACTTGGCTACTAATAAGGACGAAAGTTTGTGGCGCCTGCACGAAAACATCATCAAAAAAATGTTGGAAACAAAATAGCCGCTGACTAATTTGTTATAATAAAAATACCTTATCATAAGGAGGACTTGCACACAGCCCGCACGGGCACAACTTACAATTTAAGTCTATTTTTGGAAGCGTTTTAGAAACGTAGATTTTTTGGGAATATCCAAAAGCTCACCAATCCGAATATAGCCGATACTAGGTACAATCTGGGTCTGCAGCCTGGATTGTACCGAATGTTTCTTGCCGCAAGGCAAGAGCTACGGCGGTTATATTTGGGTTCTTTGGTGAGCATCCGGTATAACAGCCGTTTTTTGTGGGGCTTATGCCGGGTGCTTACTAATTAAACCGAATATAAAGGACAAAAAGTATGCAAAAGAAAAACACCCGGCGGGGAA
>CAMVRX010000046.1 GCA_947170005.1 uncultured Elusimicrobium sp. | reverse complement strand
AAACAAAAACTCGCACAAAAATTTAACTATTTCCGCCGGGACGGCCACGCCCCAGCTTAGCACGCCCAAACGGCTCAGGCCAAACAAACCGAGCAGCACGGCGGGCAGCGAAAGCACCACCAGCAGCGCCCAGCAGTTTTGAAAAGGTTTAAAAATCCGGTTACGCAAAAAATACATACCTATATTATAGGATTTTTTGGGAACATTTCCCCAACGCGAATTTTGTATAATAAAAGTATCTTAAATGAGGCCCTGGACGGTTGGCTCGGTCATCGTGGCTGACAGCCTCCAGCGGAAAAATTATGTCCGAAAAAATTGACTTACAAACAAAACGCCACTCCTGCGCGCACGTCATGGCGCAAGCGGTGCAACAGTTATTCCCCGGTACCAAACTGGGTATCGGCCCAGCCATTGAAAACGGCTTTTATTACGACTTTGATTGTCCCCACGCCTTTGTGCCCGAGGACTTAAAAGCCATTGAAACCAAGATGAAAGAAATCATCAAGGCCCGCCAAAAATTTGAGCGCAAAGAACTTTCCAAACAAGAAGCGCGCGATTTCTTCACCAAGCGCGGCGAAACGTACAAACTGGAACTTTTAGAAGAACTGGAAGACGGCACCATTTCCATTTATGTAAACGGCGACTATGCCGACTTGTGCCGCGGCCCACACGTGGAACACACCGGGCAAGTAAACAGTTTTAAACTTACTACGATTGCCGGTGCATACTGGCGCGGCGACGAAAAACGCCCCATGCTCCAGCGCATTTACGGCTTGTGCTTTGACAACAAAGAGGAACTCAATGCCTACGTCAAACAACAAGAAGAGGCCGCCAAGCGCGACCACCGCAAACTCGGCCCGGAACTGGACCTGTTTAGCATTAACGACAACATTGGCCCCGGCCTTATTTTGATGCACCCCAAGGGCGGCATGCTGCGCAAAATTTTGGAAGATTGGATTAAAGACCAAAACTTGAGCCGCGGCTATGACCTGGTCGTCAGCCCGCATATTGCGCGCTACCACCTTTTTGAAATCAGCGGCCACGCGGGTTTTTACAGCGATAGTATGTTCAAACCCATGGAAATCGACGAAGAAAAATACCAAATTAAGCCGATGAACTGCCCCTTTCACGTGGAAATTTACAAAACCCACTTGCGCTCCTACCGTGATTTGCCGCTTCGCTTTAGCGAGTTGGGCACGGTGTACCGCTACGAACGCTCCGGCGCGTTGCACGGCATGTTGCGCGTGCGCGGGTTTACGCAAGACGATGCGCACATTTTCTGCACGCCCGAGCAGGTAGAGGGGGAAGTCAAGCAAGCCTTTGAATATGCCATGCACATTTTCAAAACGTTTGGCTTTGAAAAATACGCCGTGGAACTTTCCACGCGCGACCCGCAACACCCCGAACATTTCACCGGGGACCCGGCCGAGTGGGAACGCGCCGAAAGTGCGCTTAAAAAAGTGCTGGAAGAAAACAACATCCCCTACACCACCCACGCCGGCGAGGCTGCTTTCTACGGGCCGAAAATTGACATCAAAGTGATGGATGCGATTGGCCGCTTGTGGCAGCTGTCCACCATTCAGTTTGACTTCAACTTGCCCGAGCGCTTTGACCTGGAATATGTGGCGCCCGAAGGCCGCAAACGCCCCATTATGGTGCACCGCGCGATGTTTGGCAGTATTGAACGCTTTACAGGCGTGCTTATTGAGCACTATGCCGGGTGGTTCCCGCTGTGGCTCGCGCCGGTGCAGATGAAGATTTTGACGCTCACCGACGACCAAATCCCGTTTGCCCAGGAAGTGGCCGCTCAAATGAAAAAAGCGGGGCTTCGCGTAGAGCTGGATATCCGCCCGGAAAAACTGGGCCTGAAAATCCGCGAGGCGCACTTGCAACGCATCCCGTACACGGCCATTATCGGCAAGAACGAGGCCGCCACGGGCACGCTGACCGTACGCCTCAAAGACGGCACCAACACGCAGCCCTTAAGCGTGGACGACGTGATTAAAAGCATGCAAGAAGAAGTGAAGACGTTTAGTTTGAAAAACTTGCTGAAATAAAAAAGGACTTACTTATACTGGCAAGGGGCAACCGCTGGGTTGCCCCTTGTGCTGTAATAGTCGTTTCTTACAAAGTACATTCGTTTGCGCCACAAAGCATGTTGCAGTAGGCTTTTGGCGCTTTTGCTGCATTATAACAAATAATACTTCCATTGCTATAATTTATTTCAAGCATATATGATTCCACATCATTGATAATGCGGGATGCGTAGAATCCTTCATCATAATCTGTATCATAAATCCAGTCTTTCGTTTTAAAACACGGAGAAGCTTTTGACGGACAATTTCCTGTATCCGTTTCTAATTCTCCGGGGAGAGAAACTGTTTGATGATCCGTAACAAAAGTATAAACATCTGCGCACTCTGTCGATCCCAATTCCAATACACACAACTGATAGTTTTTACGTGCGGTATCTAATACCACGCGTGCCTCGGCTATGCGGCTTTTTTCTACAGCTTTTTGGTATTGCGGCACGGCCACCGCCGCCAAAATGCCGATAATCAGTACGACTACCAGCAGCTCAATGAGCGTAAACCCATGGGCCGTTTCCCTCGCCCCTGGAGAGAGTACCGCCGGATTAAAACCTTCCGGGGCTAAAGGTTGTTTCCCACAAGGGAAATAAATGACTTTTCTTTTTTGTTGCATATACTTTCCTCATATTTATAATTATGGGTTGATAGGTAGTTTGCCGGACATAAAAACGGCTCTTTGCCTATGGGAAAGTTTAATACATAAACAAACAGCCGTAACCTATTGCATATGTGCAACAAGCATTCGGTACAATACATGCGGCTAGCTATTTCCACACATATTGTGCCTAATACGACTATTTTTTGGTTAAACTTTCCGTTTACTGTTGTAAACTATTCCGCTAATGCGGGAATCCAAAAAACAGTAAAAATTGTATCTACTACTCTATTATTATAATGGTTTTTGGTCGAATTTTCAATAAAAACAACCCCAAGCCTGTGCCCGGGGTTGTGTTGTGAATAGCAAGGAGCAGCTAGTCGTTTATCTCTTTGATTTCCACGTCAAACGTGAGTGTTTTGCCCGCTAAGGGGTGGTTGAAATCCAGCACTACTTCCTTGTCGGTAATCTCTTTGACTACCGCGCGGAAGGTGTGCCCGGCGTTAGAGGCGCCCACCATATCGCCCACTTTCAAGTTTTCGGCCCCGCCGATGGCAGTTTTGGGTACGCGGCGGATGGCTTCTTCTTTTACAAAGCCGTAGCCTTCCCCGGGTTGTACGACCACAGTTTTTTTGTCGCCCACGTTCATCCCGGTCATTTCTTTTTCCAAACCGGGGATAATGTGCCCCGCGCCGTGGGTATATTCCAAGGGTTCGCGCCCGGCGGAGGTGTCGGCTACTTGGCCGTCCACGGTAAGGGTGTAATCAAATTTTACTTTGCTGCCGTTTTTAATCATGTATCACTCCTTTTATAAGATAGATTATTGTAACATATTTCCGGCCCCTCGCGGTCTTTCGTATAAGAATATTATCAAACGTTACGCGCGGGCACCGGGAGGAGCGGCTCGCTCCTATTCATTGCCAAATATGGTATTAAGTTGCCTATTTACCCGGTAAAACGATGCACACTTGGGCATATCTTTAAGACGCTTAGCCCCAATATACGTCATACAGCTGCGCAGCCCGCCCAAAATGGCCAGTAGCGTGGGTTCAATCGGCCCGCGGAACGGCAGCTCTACTACTTTGCCCTCGCTGGCGCGGTACTTTTTGAGCCCGCCGTAGTGTTGCTCTTGCGCATAGGCCGAGCTCATACCGTAGAATTTTTTGTACTGTTTTTCTTCGAGCACCATGGAACAGTGCTCGTCATCTACCAGGTTGACCTCGCCGGTTTGAAAAATTTTTGTACTCATTTCCCCGGCGCTTTCTTCGTGCCCGGCTAGCATACCGCCCAGCATTACAAAGTCCGCACCCGCGCAAAAGCTCTTGCATACGTCGCCCGGCACGGTGCAGCCGCCGTCGGCGCAAATCATCCCGCCCACGCCGTGTGCGGCGTCGGCACATTCAATCACGGTAGAAAACTGTGGGCGCCCAACCCCGGTTAATTTGCGCGTGGTACATACCGAGCCCGGCCCAATGCCTACTTTAACGATATCGGCCCCGTTTAAAATAAGGTCCTCGCACATATCCCCGGTTACTACGTTGCCCGCCATGATCAGCGCGTCGGGCCACGTGGCGCGCACTTTGCGCACAAAGTTCATTAAATAAGGGGAATAACCGTTGGCCACATCAATGCAGATGTTTTGCACCAGTTTGGTTTGCATGACGGTAGAAAGTTTTTCAAAATCCGCGTCGCTCACGCCGGAGCTGACAAAAATCAAATCATTGCTGCCCGTTTCTTTTTTGTTTTGTGTCAAAAAATCAATAATTTGCTCGGCTTGGTAGTGTTTATGCAGCGCGCAAAATAAGTTTTGTTTTTGCATTTGGCGGGCAATTTCAAAGGTGCCGGTGGTATACATATTGGCCGCAATAATACCCGTGGCATTTAAAGAGCGGTTGCACCAGCGGAACGTATATTCGCGCAGAACTTGCACCTCGGAACGGGAGGCCAGGGCCGAGCGTTTAGGGCGCAGCAGTACGTCGCAATAATCTAACTGAATATCGTCATGGATTCTCATAATTCCTCCGGTTGGACCGTACCACAGCCCAAACCTTGTATATGATACTAAATTTCCGCTCCATTTTGCAGATAATTTAATCCGTGCAAAATTGCTATTTTTTAGCTATAATGGTATTGTATTTACACAAAAAACGGTTATACTTATAGGAGAGGAAAGGGTATGAAACAAACAGGCTTTACGTTAATTGAGCTTTTGGTAGTGGTAATGATTGTGGCAGTGCTTACTTCTATTGCAATGCCGCAGTACCGCACGGCGATGGACCGTTCTAAAGCGGCGGAAGCTACCCAAATGTTACCCGCCCTTTTTGAAGCGCGTGAGCGGTGGATGATTGAAAACCAGTGCCGCTGGAGTGATGCGGGCGCCTGTTACAACGCCTTAACGTTTGGTAAATTGGATATTGAATCTACCGGGGCCGTGGGGGAAGACCACGTCATGCGTACCCCTATTTTTGAGTACCGCTTGACGGACAGCACCCCTACCGGCGTAAGCCAGCCGTGTGTAACGGCTACGGCGCGCTGGGGAAACGGCCGGGTGAAGGGGGCTAAAATTTATTTCCGCGGGGATAAATTTTCGTGCACGGACGGAACGAATGCCGGGGCGTGCGATATTTTAAATGTCACGCCGGAAGGACCGGCCGGTCAGCCCAACCGGTATAGAACCGGGTGTATTTAAGGAGGTCGTATGAAAAAACAAGGTTTTACGTTAATTGAAATGTTGACGGTCGTGCTGATTATCGGTATTTTAACGGGGATTGCCTTGCCGCAATACCGCCGGGCCATTCACAAGGCCGAAGCTGTGGAAGCCGAGGCACTCCTCAAGGTAATGTATGATTCGGGCGAGCGTTTAGCTTCGGAATTTGGCTACCGGGACTTTACTACCATGACTAAAAGTTCCGACAGCGGCAAAGCTGTTTTTACCCGGCTGGATATGTTTGACCAGTCCTTAATGAGCTGCAGTATTGGAACCACTTCTATTGATTGTGAAAAGTTTACCTATTATTTAAAACCGACAGAAAGTTATTTTTCCGCTAAAAAAAAGAAGAACCCGTATGCCGGTTTGGAAATACGGCTTTATCGTTCTGCCGTTGAGGACGTGTGTTCCGCGCCGCCTTGCTTGGAGTGCCGGGAAAAGCAAGAAGGGTGCGATTTGTATAACCTGGATTTTAAAGGGAATGTTCATCAAGGAAAGGATCTTGGTGATAAGGTGCTGGATGAACAGCCGGGATTGATTGACGGTCCTATAGATAAAATGAAGGAGTAACAAATATGCAAAAACGGGGTTTTACCTTGGTAGAAATTTTAACGGCAGTAGTCATTGTAACCATTTTGGTAGCCATTGCCGTACCGCTTTACGAAAAAACAATTGAACGCTCCCGCCTGGCCGAGGCCCGCACCGTGCTCAACCGCCTGCAGGATGCCAAACTCCACACTATGGATAATATGGGCTGCACCTCGTACACGCCGCCCAGTAGCGCGGACGATTTAAGCCCCCTGTGCCCGCTTTTAAAACACCTAAACATTGTGTTTGTGGACAACAACCGCGATAACTATGCCTTTAAAACCAAGGATTTTAAATATTCTATCTATCCCGGTAATAATGCATACAGAAACGGTGTTTGTGCCCAGCGTTTGGGGACGAACGCCTCCACACAAGGGGTGCAATTCTTATATTTTGGTTTAACCGGTGAAGATGATGCAACCTTTTTGTGTAAGGATGGTGCCGTAGGCAAGTGTGAGTCTTACGGTTTACCAGAAAGCGACTTTACGTGTGATTTTGGGGGTATATAAGAGGAGAAAACTATGCAAAAATTTCTACAAAAATTGGGAATATGCGCTGCCGTAGTTTGTGTGTGGGGCGTTTGCAGTTTGCCTGCGGCTGCTGTCGAGGAGCCTACGGACCCGTACGATAATGTGGTACGTATGGTTACGTATTTCCCGGTTCCGTATGCGGTCTATAACGCGTTATTTATCAAAGACAAGTTGGATGTGGGGGTAACAAGTGAGAACAATTTTACGTTGGTCATAGGAAGCAACGGCGACACTTGTACAGATAATTTTTTACATGTCCCTGAGGGAGATGCAGCCTACCTACGAGGGTCCACCACCTTGCAGTTTGATACAGATGTTTATACTCCTAATGTAATAGTAGGAGACCCCACTGCTGCAAGCAGCGATTCCCCAACTGTTACGTTGGGAAAATTACGTGTGGGAACGGGCGTACTGGGCAATTCGAGCTCGGGCCTTGGGGATGCTTCCTTTAGCAACAACACGGTCTTTAAAAATATTTATATGCTAACCGAAGCAGTCAATAATAGCCAGTTGCCCACAGGATGTAATGGCATCGGTGATGTGGTCAAATGGCAAAAAATCAATTTGGACGGTACGGAACGCTATTTACTGAGATGTTGTGAAGAGGGTTCCTGTGGGGAAGGCTGCTGGTATCCGGGAGAGACCACGGAAAACGATTGGCGGGATCACTACTGTGTGAACGGCGATTGGGTAAGTGACTCGTGGTGGGAGTCGGGAACGTGGAACGATTGTGAGTGCCATTGTAGTGCAGATGCCACGTTGCAATCCAGCCAACACTATTGTAAACTGCGCTGCGATGAAAACTCCGTCAAAGCCAATCATAAAAGTGTTTGTTGCCAAGATGCCAGTAACACGGACACGGTTTGTTATGCGTGGAAATATAGGCTCACCAATACCCAAGTTGTTGAATCGGGGAATGGAAGCGGCTGTTTGAACTCTGGGGAAACCCCTGCCAGCCCGGCCGGCAATGGATGTACTGCGGGAGCTTCTAACGTAACAACCGAACAAAAAACCGGCAAATGCTCCGGGAAAGCGAAATGCTGCGCCACCGTGCGTACGTATACGTGTACCGCCGAGCATAATGGCTGGTAAAATTTATAGGGTAGGACGAAAAACCCCCGGGTTACACCGGGGGTTTTTCATTGGATAGGCAACCCCCTCATATAGCTGGGGGAAGTACCGCCGTAGGTGGGGAAGGAGGGTCGTCTATAAAGCAATCTCTTTGGAGAGGAGGCCCGGTAGGGCAGGTGAGGGGGGAAGTTATCCACAAAAACAGCCGCTACCTTCGCAGGTAGCGGCCGTTGTAAAACTGCGGGTCTTATTTGTACTTGGCTTCTTTCTTAAGGAAATCAAATACCTTGCGCTCCGTCAGCGTGGCGATAATTTGGTCTTTGCGTTCATTGAAGAACGTTTTTACCTGTTTTTCGTCCGCTTTTTTGTCGGCTAGGGTCTTGTCCAGCTCGGCTTGCCAGTCGGCATCGGTAGCTTGCAGGTTTTCTTTCTTAGAAATGGCATGCACAATATACCCAATGCGCAAGTCTTTCTCTACGCTGGGGCGGATGCGGTCAGCAAACATTTTGTGTTGCTCGGCCGTTAAGTTATGCGGGTCCAGCTGAGTCATGCTGTGCACAAAGTTGTGCAAGGAAGATTCTGTATATTCTTCCACCAGG
>CAMVRX010000045.1 GCA_947170005.1 uncultured Elusimicrobium sp. | reverse complement strand
TTGAAAAAACCTATTCCAAAAAAGGCGAAGAAGTGGTGCAGAAAAACTACAAAGCTGTAGATGCCGCTTTGGCAGGGCTGCAAGAAGTAAAATACCCGGCCACGGTATCTTCTAAACTGCACACCAAAGCCCCCGTTCCGGCCACCGCGCCTGCCTTCGTGCAAGACGTGTTGGGCGAAATGATTGCGGGCCGCGGCGACGATTTGCCCACCAGCAAAATGCCGGAAGGCGGCGTGTTCCCCACCGGTACTACGCAGTACGAAAAACGCAACATCGCTTTGCAAGTGCCGGCCTGGGACCCGCAAGCCTGTATCCAATGCGGTTTCTGCTCTTTGGTCTGTCCGCACGGGGCAATCCGCATCAAAGCCTATGACGAAGCCGAATTGAAAAACGCTCCCAAAGCGTTCAAATCCGCGGACGGCAAAGCCGACCTGGCGGGTAAAAAATTCACCGTGCAAGTAGCGGTGGAAGACTGCACGGGCTGCGGTGCGTGTGTGTTTAACTGCCCCGGCAAAAACAAACAAGACCCGAGCAAAAAAGCCATTAACATGGTTCACCAGCTCTCTGTGCGCGAACAAGAAATTGAAAATTACGATTTCTTCCTGCGCGTCAAACAAGCTGCCGTGCCGACCAAAAAAGAAACCGTCAAAGGTTCGCAAATGCGCAAACCTTTGTTTGAGTTCTCCGGTGCGTGCGCGGGCTGCGGTGAAACGCCTTACGTAAAGCTTTTAACCCAACTGTTTGGGGACCGCTTGGCCGTGGCCAACGCCACGGGCTGCTCGTCCATTTACGGCGGCAACTTGCCTACCACCCCCTACTGCCAACGCGAAGACGGCAAAGGGCCGGCGTGGGCCAACTCGCTATTTGAAGACAACGCCGAATTTGGCCTCGGGATGCGCTTGGCGTTTGACCAACTCAAAAAAGATGCGCTTGTCCTCGTAGAAGAAACCAAAAACTGCTGCCTTAAAGACCACGTGGCCTTGGCAGATGCTATTTTGAACAACGCGCAAAAGACTGATGCCGACGTGGAAGAACAACGTAAAAACGTGGCGCAAATGAAAGAAATTCTTTCCAAGAGCGATTGCGAAAAAGGCAAACGTCTGCTAAGCTTAGCTGACTATTTAATCCGCAAATCCGTGTGGATTTTGGGCGGTGACGGCTGGGCTTACGACATTGGCTACGGCGGTTTGGACCACGTGTTAGCCTCCGGCAAGAACATCAAAATCTTGGTGCTGGATACCGAAGTGTACTCCAACACCGGCGGCCAGATGTCCAAAGCTACCCCGCTGGGTGCCAAAGCCTTGTTCGCCGCGGGCGGCAAACAAATGCCCAAAAAAGACCTGGGTATGATTGCCATGACCTACGGCAACATCTACGTGGCGCAAGTAGCCATGGGTGCCAACATGAACCAGACCATCCAAGCGCTCGCGGAAGCGGATGCGTACGACGGGCCGGCGCTGGTGATTGCGTACTCGCACTGCATTGCGCACGGGATTGATATGTCCAAGGGTATGGGCGAAGCCAAACGCGCGGTACAAGCCGGGCGCTGGATTCTCTACCGCTTCAACCCGGAAATGCGTTACGAAGGCAAGAACCCGCTTAAAGTAGATTCTTCCCTGGGCGCGCCTACCTTGCCGTTAGCCGATTATATGAGCGGCGAAAACCGCTTCAAAGGCCTCATGCGCGATAACCCGACCTTGGCCCAAGAGCTCATCAAACGGGCCGAGAGCGAGTATGCGTGGCGGCGGGATCTGTACAAACAGTTGGCGGCAATTGTGCCCAACGAGAAGGTAGAGAAGTAAGTTTGTAAAAACTTAGAATGTTAAAACCCCCGTTCACTAGAGCGGGGGTTTTAATTAAAGCTTAAAGAATCTTTCATTTTCGGTAGGAGTTCCCAAACTAGAACAAATACTTTTACCTAAATTATTATTTTTAGGAAATACAATACATGTTAAATTTCCATATTTCCCCACACGGTTGATATCATCATCTGAATGTACAAAATAAGCCGTAATTTTAAATCCTCCTCTGGGGAAATATGACTCAACTCCTCCTTTTTGCTTATCGCCTGCAAAATTTATTTCCCAACCATTATCTAGCACCGTACAGTCTCCATTCGTTAAACCCTGACAGTTTTCTGTAGTCCTCTGAGGCAAATCCATATCCAATTCATCAAAAGTCATAGCATACTCACCGTTACTTAAATAATATACTTCCTGTGCCACGGCTAAACTACGTACCAGCGACACCATTTGCACTGCATGACTTTTCATGACTGCTTTTTGGTATTGTGGCACGGCCACCGCCGCCAAGATACCAATGATTAACACCACAACCAATAACTCAATAAGGGTAAACCCCCGCTTACAACTGATTTTAGATGTATTACTATTCATTTTAATTTCTCCTGTGAACAACATAATACTAAGGTAGCAAAAAAAAAAAACGCGTCAAGCCCGGTAATATAAGGTATATAAAGGGTACGGCTCCTGCCAAATTATGCTACACTATAGCTATGAACACTTTGTACGACGTAGCTGTTGTCGGGGCCGGGGCCAGCGGGCTCTTGTGCGCGCTGGAGTGCGCCCGCGGCGGCAAGCGTGTGCTCGTTTTGGAAAAAGACCCCTTGCCCGCGCGCAAAATCCTCGTCAGCGGCAACGGCCGCTGCAACCTGACCAACCGCCACGTTTCCCCCGCCGCTTATCACGCCGACCCCAATCTTATCGAAAGCGCGCTCGCGCACTTTTCGTTTGAAAACTGCCGGCACTATTTTGAAAATTTGGGCGTACTCTTAACCGAGCAAGAACAGGGCCGCATTTTCCCCGCTACGGGCAAAGCTACCGCCGTGGCTGATTCCCTTAAAGCCGCACTCAAAGAGACCGGAGCCGAACTGCTTTGCGGGTACGAAGTGACACACATCCAACGTACCAAAACCGATTTTGTTGTGTCCACTCAGCAAGGCCCAACCGTGCACGCGCGCAACGTAGTGCTGGCGTGCGGCTCGTGCGCGTACCCGCAAGTAACGGGCACAAACGCGGGCTATGAACTGGCCCGGCAACTGGGGCATACGGTACTCCCCCCGCGCCCGGTGCTAAGCGGCCTGTGCCTTAAAGAAACGGCCCTGGCGCGCCTAAGCGGCGTAAAGTGCCAGGTACGCACCACCGCACACACCACGCCCGCCGCACACGCCGAGGGCGAGCTGATTTTTACCAACTACGGCGTAAACGGCCCGGCAGCCCTTAACATCAGCCAAGCCGTATCGCGCGCACTGGCAAGCGGCCCGGTAAAAGTGGAAATCAATTTTTTGCCGCAGCTGGAGAACCCGGGCGATTTTTTGCAAGCGCGTTTAACCCGGCTGGGCACGCGCAAACCCAAAGATTTTTTTGCCGGGCTCATCCACGAAAGTTTAGCCAATTTGCTCATTGACTTTACCGGGCTGCGCAAGCAAATCCCCACCCAAGAGCAAAATATGCAGCGCGCTTTTCAAACGCTCACGGCCTGGCCCGTAACCGTTACCGCCCTGCGCCCGTGGAAAGAAGCCATGGTGGCGGCCGGGGGTGTAAAAACGCGCGAAATAAACTATAATACTTTTGAGTCCCTCTTGTGCCCGGGCCTGTATATAACCGGCGAACTATTAGACGTGGACGGCAAGAGTGGAGGGTTTAATTTACATTTTGCCTGGGCGAGCGGTTTTGCAGCCGCCCAAGCGATTAAGGAGAAGTAGCCATGGCAGATATTGTCCGTAAAACCACCAGCACCAACGACCCGCTTAACATTGGCTTTGAGCGCACCTACTTTGTGGACGGTAAGGAAGTTTATAAAGAGGAGCTGGACCAAAACTTAGACATCAAACAGCACTCCGGCCAGTTGCCCGACGGCACCGTAAAAGAATTTTTTGAAAACGGCAAAGTGTATTTTGAGTGCGAAGTGAAAAACGGCCTGCGCGACGGAGTCTGCCGCATTTATTTTGACAACGGTAAAATCAACATTGAAAAAAATTATAAACAAGGCTTGCTCGACGGCAAAGTAAAAGTGTTCCACCCCACGGGCCGCATTTATAAAGAGCTGCACTACACCCTGGACGTGCAAGACGGGCAGCAAATTAAATACTACGCCGACGGGAAATTTTTGGAAGTGTCCGAATTTGCCAAAGGGTATTTAAACGGCCCCACCAAGGTCTACACGCCCGAGGGGAACCTGCGCAGCGAATGCGTGTACAAAAACGATAAAATCATCGGCGATAAAATTATTTACCACCAAAACGGCGCGATTGCGCTGTTGTCCCCCCACAAAGACGGCAAGCCGCACGGCGTTACCAAGAAATACGACGAAAACGGCAAGCTCATTGAGGAGTGGTTTTTTGAGGACGGCGTGCTGACGCTCAAAAAAGTGCACGAAGCGTAAGAGCTAGTGCACAAAATGATAAAAAAATTTACCCCCGGTTTACGCCGGGGGATATTTATTTAATTTTATTCTTCTATACCACAAGCACTTTTGGTACTACTATCTAATACATCCGCCCCAAACGCATTGATAATTAAATCACAAAAGAACTGCTGTTTATCATCATCGGCCGGGTAGATGCCCGATATTTCTATCGGTTGATTTTGATAAGAACGCACTTCTACATTGATATTCCATTTTCCGGCATTGATACGATAGGTATCAAAATAAACCTCATCTCCGTCACATCCTTCTATAGCATATGTAAAATTTTTAGTCTCATATGTGGCATCGGCATTTTCTTGCCACTTTCCACCACTAAAAGACTCAAAATTTTTGCAATATATATTATCCCAATCTAATTCACTTGGAATACTGCCTTCTAAAAATGCAAGTTGAGACTCTTTTATTAACCCGTTAATGGTCGTAAACCACTCGGTCCAACGTGCTTTCTCTACTGCTTTTTGATACTGCGGCACGGCTACCGCCGCCAAAATACCAATGATTAACACCACAACCAACAGCTCAATAAGCGTAAAACCCCGCACATTGTTTACTTCGACCCTGGAGGGAGAAGATGCCCAAAGCGCGGGTGAGGGGGTGTTTAATAAAGCTACAACCTTATTACTTTTCATTTTAATTTCTCCTGTGTACGACATAATCCCAAGATATCAAAAAAAAAAAACAAGTCAAGGCTTTTCGGGGAACGGAAAAAAACAACGCCCCCCTCATCGGCACTGCGTGCCACTTCCCCCGCCAGGGGGGAAGTAAACGACGTCACCGGGTAAAATAGAAGATAAGATGATTTTTCTACCTCTCCCTTGAGGGAGAGGATGCCCGCTAGGGCAGGTGAGGGGGTGGTCCATAAAGCCTACCTCTGCCGCAGAGGTGCCCAAATATGGAAACTGTTTGAGCAGAGGGTTTTTTAGTATAATATCCCTATGCAAGTAAAAATAAACATTGACGGCGGCTCCCGCGGCAACCCCGGCCCCGGTGCCAGTGCCTACGTAATCCGTAATATGCAAGGGAAAATCCTCTCGCAAGAGGGTTACTTTATGCCCCATTGCACCAACAACCAGGCCGAATATACCGCCCTCAAGTTGGCACTCATCAAATGCGGCGAATTGGGCGCCACCGAGCTGTTTATTGAAGGGGATTCGTTGCTGCTGGTCAAGCAATTCACCGGGGAATATAAGATTAAAAACCCGGATTTACAAGCCCGCATGCAGGTCATCCGCCGCCTGGCCGAAAAATTTACGATTCACATCAAACACGTCTTGCGTGAGTTTAACCAGGCACCCGATGCCCTGGCCAACCAAGCCATGGATCAAAAACAGTCCGTAGGGTTTCATCCCATTACATACTTGCCGACGGATGACGAAATTTTAGCCGCCCCGGCCGCCCAAAACAACGTGGTAAACGGCGTACCCGTTACCCCGGTCAAACGTGCGACCAAACCGCCTGTGAAGCCGGCTAAAAAAGGCCCGGTACAGCCCAGTTTATTTGATTGTTAAAATTTTTTTGATAAGGAGTTGTTATGAAAGCTATTTTGTATTACGTGCAACAAATCCCCAATTATCCGGCGCATTACCATACCTTAACCGCGCAAGTGATTTCCGCTGTAATATTTATCATTTTGCTGATACTATTGGTAAAATTATTTACGTATATTTGCAATAATTATTTGGCGCGCATCGTTAAATTTTTTAAGGCGGAAAAATGGTTTAACACGCTAACTGAAAAGGGTTTTTTTACCGCGCTGGGCATTGTGATTGCCGCTATGGCCGCCATTGATTTCCACCCGATTTTCATTTCCGAGCAAGTAGCCTGGATTGCTACCTTTATGGGAAAACTGACGGCAACCTTTGTGCTGTGCAGTTTTTCCTACCTGGGGCTTACGTTCTTAAATACCTTGGATAAACTCTACGGCCGCAACCCGAAAATCCCTATCAAGGGCCTGGTGCAAGTATTTAAAATTATTTTATTTTTGGCAACCGCGCTGTTCTTAATTTCCATTTTGATGGGCCGCAAACCGCTCTATATTATTACCGGTTTATCGGCGTTGGCAGCGGTGTTTTCCCTTATTTTTAAAGACCCCATTTTGGGCTTTGCCGCCAGCATCCAGCTGACGACCAATAACCTCATTAAAATCGGGGACTGGATTACGGTGGATTCGGCCGGGGCCGACGGAAACATTTTGGATATTTCGCTCACCAGCGTGCGCGTGCAAAACTTTGATATGACCATTGTCAGCGTGCCGACGTATGACCTGATTTCCAAACCGTTTAAAAACTGGAACGGCATGTATGAGGCCAAAGCCCGGCGCATCCAGCGCAGTATTTTAATTGATGTGGACACCGTGAAATTTTTAGACGAAGAAATGCTGGCACGCCTGAAAAAAATTGAACTTTTAAAAGATTATTTGGAAGGCAAAGAACGTGAAATTGCCGACTATAACAAAGCGCACCACGTGCACGAAAACATCATTAACGGCCGGCACTTAACCAACCTGGGCACGTTCCGCCATTACGCCGAGGAATATTTAAAATCGCGCCCGTTTATCACGCAGGCCGACCCCGGTTTTACGCTCATGGTGCGCCAGTTGCCGCCCAATTCGCAAGGGATCCCGCTGGAAGTGTACTGCTTTGTCAACACGACGGTGTGGACGGCTTACGAGGCGCTGCAAGCGGACATATTTGACCACTTGTTCTCGGTCCTGCCGGAGTTTGGGCTGTATGCGTATCAGCAACCCAGCGGGCGGAACCTCGTTAATCTTGCAAAGTAACGATTTCCAAATTTGGCTTATCTAAAGCCGACTTTCGCTCGCGTACCTGCGGCGCTATGCGCCGTCCGCAGGACGTACGCCACGCTCAACTTACAGCTTTACCTAAGCTCAAATTTGGAAATTCACCCGTCTTAAAAATTTTACACTACAAAGTAACATTTAAGCAAGTTGGTAAAGTAACGGTTTATTGTGAAACACCCCAGGTTTTAAAACTTGGGGTGTTTCCATAGTTATTCCACCCCTACCGTAGCACAAGCCGTTTGGGCGTCTTCGCGCATATGGTCCACCCCATAATGCTCTTTCCAGTATTGGCAAAGCAATTTTTTAGTTTGGGTATCAGAAGAAACAATCCCATGCAACATCCAAGTATTTTCAAAAGGAACTCTCTTTCTCTTTATATAAAATGATTCGCCTTGTTTCAATAATTTAAAATCTCTATGAGTCGCTCCTATATTTATCCAACATTCGCTGTTTTCACATCCGGTGTGAAAACCACCCACTTTTGTTTGACATTGATTAGCAACATCTGCATTTGGGTCACACACAAAATCAAGATCCAAATCAGCATGAACACGGGGGCTAGCACTTGTACCCGTAAATTCAATAATATCCCCCTCTGCCGGGTAACCGTTAGCCAGTAACCAAGCATCTATGGCTTTGGCATACCCGTTAAAATAAGTGGCCCACTCGGCCAAATGCGCTTTTTTAACGGCTTTTTGGTACTGCGGCACAGCTACCGCCGCCAAAATACCGATAATTAGAACTACTACTAAAAGCTCAATCAGCGTAAAGCCACGTGCCCTGTGCTTCGTCATCCCGCAGGCCTGTAGTGCGGGATATAGCGCAGGGGCCGCCCCCATACTCTGCACAAAAACACTGCGCAATGACGAGGGGCGGAGGGCAAAACCTTCTTTTGAGCAAAAACAGCTCTTAAAACAATCTTTTTTCATGGTACGTACTCCTGTATTTATATAGGTCCTACCGTCAAAATTTACC
>CAMVRX010000044.1 GCA_947170005.1 uncultured Elusimicrobium sp. | reverse complement strand
CAGGCGGTAATGTGCAAAGTTAGAGAACCACCCGGAAGGGTGGTTGTTAAATTTATCCAGTAGCGCATAAACTGCTTTATGCGCGGCAGGGATTGAAAGCCGGAGCTGCAAGACTCCTACTTATCTAAAAAACTTTTCCCCACAGGCAAGGGCGGCAAATTAAAATAATCAGCTACCGTTTGGGCCACGTCGGCATACGTATCGCGCCCGCCGATAAACTGCGGTTTTACTTGCTTACCAAATAAAATAATCGGCACATTTTCGCGCGTGTGGTCCGTTCCCGTATACGTTGGGTCGCAACCGTGGTCGGCGGTGATAAACACCAGGTCTTCGGGCTCCAGCTGCGCTGCCAGTTGCGGCAAACGCGCATCAAAATATGCCAACCCTTGCGCATATCCTTTCACATCGCGCCGGTGGCCGTATACCATATCAAAATCCACAAAGTTGGTAAACACCAAACTAAAATCCGGCGCGGCTTGGGCTTCACGCAGGGTTACGTCCCACAGTTCGGCCAATCCGGCCGCTTTTACAGCGCGCGTGATACCTTGCCCGGCAAAAATATCGCTGATTTTTCCTACCGAAATCACTTGCCCGCCCGCATTTTTTATAGCGTCCAACACCGTCGGCTTGGGCGGATTAACGGAATAGTCATGCCGATTTTTCGTGCGGACAAATTCGCCTTTTTTCTCGCCCACAAACGGCCGCGCAATCACGCGCGCAATACGGTACGGGGCCACGCACTTAAATGCCACTTCGCACACCCGGTATAGGTGTTCCAACCCAAAATGCTGTTCATGCGCCGCAATTTGGAACACACTGTCGGCCGACGTATAACAAATCGGCTTACCTGTTTTAATGTGTTCTTCGCCCAATTCTTCAATAATTTCGGTCCCGCTGGCGGCCTTGTTGCCCAAAATCCCGGGCAGCCCGGCCTGCTTGCAAATTTTTTCCACCAGTTCAGCCGGAAAGGACGGATACTTGGGCGGGAAATATCCCCATTCAAAATCCACGGGTACGCCGGCCATTTCCCAATGCCCCGAGGAAGTATCTTTCCCGCGGCTAATCTCGCGCATAAAGCCGTATTTGGAGGGCAAGTGAATTTGCGCAGGTGCTTGCGGCCCGGCGGCTAACGTATGGCCGGTGGAGGCTTGCGCAGCCTTGGCAAATCCCAGGGCTATTAAATTAGGGATTTGCAGCCCGCCGTTGGCCTTGGCAATATGCCCGACGGTATCGGCCCCTTGGTCACCAAATTGGGCTGCGTCTTTCGCGCCGCCAATCCCTACCGAATCCAACATCAAAATCACAACCCGTTTTTTACCCATAGCAAACTCCTTTCTTTTATTATAGCCAAAAAACTATTTTAATGCTATAGTAACCAAAAGGGGGAATTTATGAACAAAGCTTATGGGCAAATGCGCTCTTTTTGGTTGGATGCCAAAAATTTGGAAAGCCGCAAAGGGACCTTGGAAATTGGCCCGCAGCGCATAGTAGCTGCCGCGGTAGAAATGGCGGTAGCCGACGGGGAAAAAATCAAACACGTGCTAATTGCCACCAATTCACTGGGGGACAGCAGCTTTTATTTTGAAAACAACAGCCCCAGCGGCCTGGGCGGTATGATAGGCGGCCACGGCAACGAGCCGCTGCAACAAGCCGCCGCACATATGCTGGCTTACGGGGCTAAACTAACGGACCAAATGACCGCTCTAGCTGCCGGGGCCGAAGTTCCTTCCCCTTCCCAAGCCGGGCAGGTGTGTTTGATAGCCGTTTCTAAAGAAAAAATTTTTTATAAAGAATTGCCCGAAGCGGACGTGCGAAAACCGGAAAATCCGTTTTATCCCCTGTTTGCTTATTCGCAGCAAGTGGTGGGCTTGTTTCGCACGCAAGAGCCGCCGCCCGCGCGCGCGTAAGAACAATTCGGGTCAAGCGCGCACGTAAATTGATATAATATAAAAAATTCCCGCAAGGAAGGGTTTATGCAGCGCGTTTCTTTCCGTCCGTTTTTTATTTTTGCTTTAATTGCCGCCATTGTAGTAACGGCGGGCGTGGTGTTGTATTGGCGGCAAGTAACCGTTTTGCTGGAAAAGGATGTCAAAATTCATATTGCCGATGCCGCGCGCGATTCAGCTTCCGACTTTGACCGCCTTGTCCAAACCGACCGGGAAATTCTAACCACCAGTGCCCTTCCCATCGAAGATGCTTACCCATGGAAGGACGAAAGCTATGTGCCGGAAATGCTGGCCCGCCTGGATACCAACAACCATTTTGACCTCTTAGGCGTGGCGCTGCAAGACGGCACCGTCATTTATTCCACCCCTGCCAACCGTCCGTTAAGCCAAGCCGCCATCCGGGATTTGTTAAAACAAACAAACGCGGGGAAGTTTTACATTTCGGTCCGTCCGCGGGAGAAAAACTATCCTTCCGCTATTCTTATTCAAGCCGTCCCGTTGGACCCTAATGACGGCAAACCCATAGGGGCCCTGTTCTCCGTGCAAAAAGAAGGCTACTACCGCGACGTACTGGCCCTGTCTGCCATGGGCAACGACGGTCACTCCATCATTATCAACCGCGCCGGGGATGTCGTCCTTTCTTACGAAAAACTACCCGCGCCTAATATTTTCTCTGTATTGGAACGTTTTACCTTAGATGCGCCCCTCACCCTAAACTCGTTGCGCCAGGAAATTGCACAAGGCAAATCCGTTTTGGTCGGTTACTACACGCCCGACGACCAGCATAACTTTTGGCAATTTGTGCCACTGGGGACGAACGGCTGGTACATTGTTTCGGCCGTCCCCGCCAAATATGTGGAAGAACAAGCTACCCAAGTGGCCAAGCTCTCGCTGGTATTATTCGGGGTGGTGTTTTTTGTATTTTATTTATTGTTTTTCTTTTTGATGCGCGTGCGCGAAGAAAGTAACCGCCAGCTCTTTACAACGGCCTTTGTGGACCCGCTCACCGGGGTCGACAACTTTAACCGCATGTGCGAGCAGTTCCCCACCGTCCTGGCCGGGCTCAACCGCCAAGCCGCTTTGGTAATTTTTGATATCAATAAATTTAAAGTCATTAACGATTTGCACGGTTACGAACGCGGCAACGAGGTATTAAAACGCGTTGCCCAAGTGTTGCAGGAGGAACTATCCGCCGACGAAAGTTTCTGCCGTTTATCGGCCGATAATTTTGTACTGCTTTTAAAATACCAAGACCGCCGCTCTTTCTTAAAACGCTTAAAAGCCCTGGCGGCGCTTTTAAAACGCAATTGCACGGTGGAAGATTCGTGCCTGATGCTCGACGTGGCCTTTGGTATTTATGAAATCACCGAAGATATCCCGTTCTATATTATGTTGGACCGCGCCCACCTGGCCCTGGAACACGCCAAGACCCGCACCTTTGATAAGTGTGAATTTTACGACGCGGCCGACCGCAACCGCATCGTGGCCGAACAGCAAATTGAAAACACCATGGAAGCTGCCCTGGCCAACGGGGAATTTGAAATTTACCTGCAGCCCAAATGTGATTTTGTCACCGGCGAAATTTTAGGGGCCGAGGCCCTTGTGCGCTGGATGCACGACGACCGTGCCGTCCGCCCTGATGAATTTATCCCGCTGTTTGAGCGCAACGGCTTTATCCTCAAATTGGATATGTTTATTATGGAAGAAGCCGCCCGCTTGCTCTCCACATGGCAAGCCAATAGCATGCCCATCGTTCCACTGGCGGTCAATTTCTCTCGTCTGCACTTAAACGATGCGCGTTTTATCCCGCAAATGCGGCGCATTATGGCGCAATATAATATCCCCAATAAACTCATTGAAGCCGAAATTACCGAAAGCGTCATCTTTAACAACTTGGAACGCGCCCAGGAGGTCATCGGGGGGTTGCACCTCTATGGTTTCCCGGTGGCGATGGACGACTTTGGCTCCGGCTATTCTTCGCTCAATGTGCTCAAAGAGCTCAAGTTTGACAGTATTAAACTGGATAAAGAATTTTTAAGCGGATTTGAAGAAAACCCGCGCGCCCAAAAAGTCATTCAAGGGGCGATCAATATGATTAAAACCCTGGGTGTAAAAGTAGTAACCGAGGGCGTGGAAACGCGCGAACAGGCCGATTTCCTGCGCCGCTGCGGGGCCGATTTAGCCCAGGGCTATTTCTTCAGCCGCCCGGTAACGGTTACCACCTTTGAGCAGCTGCTGCAAAAGAAAACCTTGCTGTAACAGTTTTTCCATATTTAAAACACCCCCGAGGCAGGGGATGCTTATTATTAGTAATCCCTATCGGCATACTTCCAACCTAAAGCTTCATACTGTTTGCAAATTTTACGTCCCAAGTTTGTGACCAATGTGACACACGATTGATACCAACCGCCTACTGGAGAGTCCTCATTCAAACCTTCTTCTTGTGGAAAACTCGTTACTAAAAAAGTATAGGCATATCCTTGTTCTACTACTTCGATATATCCTCCCTCTGAGCTGATTATGGGACCGTAGTTAAAATGAGGAGTTACATAGTGGTGATAACCATCCCATTCCCCGCCGGAGAGTTCTACGTTTGCAAAATCCTCATAAAATACCTGGTCTCTTCCTGCCGGCAATCCGTGTTCCAATATATACAATTCCATTTGCCGCTTAATAGTAGCGATGTTGGTCATCACTTCCGTTACGCGGGCTTTTTCCACCGCTACTTGGTACTGCGGCACGGCCACCGCCGCCAAAATACCGATAATGAGCACCACTACTAACAGTTCTATTAGCGTAAATGCCCGCTGTTTACCTCGCCCCAAGAGGGAGAGGGCGGCCGAAGGCCGGGTGAGGGGGTTCCTCTTGTTTTTCAATAATTCTTTTTTCATGTTGTTTTCCTCTCTGTTTTTAATTTTCACAATTTAATCCGTCCGGAAAACACATGCAAAACGGCTCTTTTTGCCAAGTCAACGAGAGCGTCTTATGCAAAAACAGCCGTAGTCTACCGCAAAGCAGTAAACATTCGGCACAAAACAATGGGATTATAAGTTCCATTATTTTGTACCTGTATTGGGCTATTTTTGGACTCTCGTCGAAGTGTTTCCACTACGCCGTGTTCTGCACACGGTTCCAAAAACAGAATCAAATTGTCTTTTACTTCTCTTCCATTCTACATAATTTCTTTTTCATTTGCACTTTCACTTTAGTTTTTACGTTGGACTATCCTGCCCCAAATTGTTAAGATAATAAAAAGGAGATTTTATGGATTTACTGATTGCTTTTTTAGCCGGGGCCGCAGCGGCGGGGCTGCTGGCGTATTTCAAAATGAAAAATTTATCCGACAAGGTCCAAACGGCCGAGCTGGAAAAAGCCCGCCTGTTGGAACGTACCCAAGGGCAGGAGCCCTTTGTCCGCCAACTCTTGGCCGAACAGGAGAAAAAATTTACCGCCTTGCAAGAAACCGCTAAAACAGCGTTTAAGCAACTGGCAGCCGATTCGTTAAAAGAGCAAAAGGCCGATTTAATTAGCCAAAACAAAGAAATGGTCTCTCCTCTGAAAGAAACGCTGGATAAATTTACCAAACAAATGGGGGATTTACGCACCGAAAGTACCACCCGCCACGGTCTGCTGCAACAGGCCATTGAGCGCACATTGCAGCTCAACGAAAACCTTTCGCAAGAAGCCCAAAACCTTACCCAAGCCCTTCAAAGCCCCAAACGCCAGGGCACTTGGGGTGAAATTATTTTGGAAGACGTCCTCACCGCGGCGGGGCTGCGCAAAGGGATTGAGTTTGACACCCAGGTTTCCTTTACTACCGATGATCGCCAGCGCAAACAGCCCGATTTTATCATTCATCTGCCCGGCCAACGGGATTTGGTGATTGATTCCAAAATGTCCTTTACCGCTTATATGCAGTGGCAAGCCGCCACAACGGAAGAAGAAAAACAAAAATACTTAAAAGAGCACGTGCAATCTATTGAAAAGCATATTAAAGAACTTTCCCAGCAAGATTACACTGCGCTTTTACCGCACGAAAAATTAGACTTTACGTTTATGTTTATCCCCATTGAATATGCCTATTTTATTGCAGTGCAAGCCAAGCCGGAGCTAAATGAGTTGGCCCGCCGTCACCGTATTGCGATTGTTACGGCCTCCAACTTGTTTTCCGTCTTGCAAGTGGCCGATAATTTGTGGCGCCAGGAGCGCGCCGGTCAACTTACCGAGAAAATTTTTAAAACCGCGCAAGAAATGCTGGAGCGCACAGGCCGTTTTGCCCAGCGCATGGAAGACATCCACACCAAAATTGGCCAGTTGGATAAAGCCTACGCGGATGCCGATAAAGCCCTGCGCGGCAAGCAAGGCATTATTTCTTCGGCCAAGCAGCTCGAAGAAATGCGCTTAAAGTCCGCTAAAAAACTGCCCGAACTGGCCGAGCCGGAACCGGACGTTTTTCCCGCGGACAAAGAGGCTTAAAAAAAGTACAATATACCCAAAAGGATTGCCTATGATTTGGTTTAATTGTGATTATAGCGAAGGGGCCCATCCCCGCATTTTAGAGCGCTTGGCGCAGACCAATTTTGAGCAAACGGCCGGCTACGGCAACGACCCGTACTGCTTGCAAGCGGCCGAGCGTATTAAACAGCTTTGCCAAGCTCCGCAAGCGCAAGTTCATTTTTTGTGCGGCGGCACGCAGACCAATTTAACCGTGCTGGCCGCTTGTTCCCGCCCGTATCAAAGCATCATTTCTCCCGTGTCCGGTCATATCAACGTGCACGAAGCCGGTGCAATTGAAGCTACCGGGCACCGCATTGAAGCCTTGCCGCACGAAAACGGCAAAATCACCGCCGCGCAAATTGCGCGCGTGTGCAAAGCCCACTGGGAAGATGACAACCCGGAGTTTGCTCCCCAGCCCCGCACGGTCTATATTTCATTCCCCACGGAGTACGGCACGCTTTATTCCTTGCAGGAACTTCAAGACATCCGCCGCGTGTGTGATGAGAACCACCTTTTCTTATTTATAGACGGCGCGCGCTTGGGCTACGGGCTAACCGCCCCCGGCAACAATGTTACGCTGGCCGATATCGCAGCGCTGGCGGATGTTTTCTACATTGGCGGCACCAAAATCGGTGCGCTGTTGGGGGAAGCCGTGGTGATTGTCAACCCCAAATTGCAAAAAGATTTCCGCTATTTTATGAAACAAAAAGGCGGCATTCTGGCTAAAGGCCGTCTATTGGGCATCCAGTTTTTGACGTTGTTTGAAGACGGGCTGTATTTACAGCTGGCCCAGCACGCCAACGATATGGCAGCTTTGATTAAAACCGTTTGCAAACAAGCCGGGTTTTCCTTTCTGTACGACTCTCCCACCAACCAGCAGTTTCCCATTTTGCCCAACGAAATGATTGCCGAGTTGGAAGAAACCTACGCTTTTGCGCACATGGGGCGCGTGGATAACCGCCACCGTGCTATTCGCATTTGTACCAGCTGGGCCACCCGCAAAGAGGACGTGGAACAACTCACGGCTGACCTGCAAAAACTAGCGGAGAAATACCATGTTGCACATCGGGTGTCACTTATCGAGCGCTGAAGGCTTTGAAGCCATGGGCCGCACGGCCTTATCCATTGGGGCCGACACCTTCCAATTCTTCACACGCAACCCGCGCGGTGCTCGCGCCAAGGATATTGACCCGCAAGACGCTGCCGCCCTTGTGCAGTTGCTCAAAGAGCACCGTTTTGCTCCCATCATTGCCCACGCACCTTATACATTAAACCCTGCCTCGGCCGATCCTAAAATACGCGATTTTGCCCTTTTGACATTTGCCGACGACTTAAAACGCATGGAATATTTGCCCGGCAATCTATACAATTTTCATCCGGGTTCACACGTGGGGCAAGGGGTAGACAAGGGCATTGAACGGATTGTAGAGGTCCTCAACCGCATTTTGGACCCCAAGCAACATACGACCGTTTTGTTGGAAACCATGTCCGGCAAGGGCAGTGAAATTGGCGGCAAATTTGACGAACTCAAGCGGATTTTGGACGGAGTGAAACAGAACCAATTACTGGGTGTTTGCCTGGATACATGCCACGTAAGTGATGCGGGTTATTCGCTTACACAATTGGATGATACGTTGGCTGAGTTTGATAAGCAGGTGGGCCTTTCGCTGCTCAAAGCCGTACATATTAACGATAGCCTCAACCCGCCCGGTTCGCACAAGGACCGCCACGCCCCGATTGGACAGGGCACGATTGGCACGAAGACCTTGGCGGGAGTCATTAACCACCCGGCCCTTAAAAACTTGCCGTTTTGTTTGGAAACGCCCAATGATTTGGACGGTTACGCGCGCGAAATCAAACTGTTGCGCAGTTTATACAAAGGGTAAAAGTTGCTTTTTTTGTGTAAAACTGCTATACTATAAAGGTAACGGGCCTGTAGCTCAGCTGGGAGAGCGCCTGCATGGCATGCAGGAGGTCGCAAGTTCGATCCTTGTCAGGTCCAAAATTTAAACC
>CAMVRX010000043.1 GCA_947170005.1 uncultured Elusimicrobium sp. | reverse complement strand
CGCTTAAAAACTTACCAATCCCGTAGGTTAAATAAATAACAAAACCAATGGTACCCAGCTGTTCTACGGTAAAGATACCGTTGTTGATGAGTACAGGTTTAATAATATCCAAGTTTTTGCGGGTAAAGTAAAACAAGGCATACCCGAAATACATGGAGAAAAACATCTTAATACGCCACGAACGGTACAGCCGTTTAATTTCTTGCTCATCCGTTAGCGGCTGGGCATCCGGGATGGGTTTGAACCAATCTGCTATTTTTGCCAACATACTCTCTCCTATAATAAAAAACACGTATCCCCGGGTTCTTCGTTGGCACCCAACCACAAACGGGCGCGCCGGAAAAAACCCACGGCTTACGTATTTGAATGCTTGGGCGGGAAATCACTTCCCGCTACTCCCACATTATAACAAAATTCACACAGATTTACACAACTGTTTTTTAAGGCAAATTTTTTTCTTAAAAGGCCCCTAGCGGAACACTTCTCCCTCATAAGGGAAGCCCGCCAGCAGGTCGCGCAGGGCTTGCACGTCTTTGGCGGAAGTCGGGCCGGCGTTCGTCTCTAAAATACCGCTCATATCATCGGCTTTCTTTAAGGTTAAGCAGATGCCGTTAAGCTCGCGTTTTAAGTCCAAGGCACGTTTGGAATCGGCCACGTTTTGCGCGGTATATTGTTGCAAATCGGCCATTGCGCGGTTGTGATATTCAATAAATAACCGGTAGGTCCGCGCATCCACGCCCGAGCCGTTTAAAATGCGATGCGCCAGTTGGAACAAGTCCTTTTCAATTAAATCTTTCGCTTCGGCAAATTTTACATGGTCCTTGGGTAAAGCGTACGTTCCTTCCTCTAAGTAGGGCATATTTTCGGCCAATTCTTCCAACGCTCCGTCTTTACTTAGGGCCAAACGCAAGCGGTCAAACTCGCGGTTGAGCATCACGGAAAGGTTGTTATATTCCAACGCTTTTTGGTAATTTTGCGCCAACCCCAGCAAGGTATTAAAACTGCCCCGCAAGCCCACATCCATACCGCCTTTTACTTCTTTAATAGCCAGCAAGCGGTTGTAAACTTGCACCATTTTGCTCAGCATATCGGTCATTTTCTTCTCGGAGCTTAACCCATGTTCAATGGACAGTTTTTGCAATTCCTTTAAGGTTTTGTTGAGTTTACCCAAATTGGCCCCTACGTTACGCTGCGAGATTCCAAACGCCTGCGCATTGACGCTGCCGGCCTCAATATTTTCCTGTGTGATTTGGATGGGATGGCGGGCGCGCCAAAAATCTACCGTCAAGTTGCGGTGGCGCCAAGCCAACGCACCCAGCACCGCGGCCGACACGCCAAAAATGAGGCGGTCCATAGTAAACACCGGGTTTTCACTATAAATCTGCAGCGAGGTTAACAAATTATCCGCCAAGTGCTTATCGGACAGCAAGTACGAAATCAGCGTTGCCGCACCTACCCCGGCCAACCCCACACTGTTATAAAGGGAGTAATCGCGCGTGGCCCTAAAGCCCCAGTCTTTTTCCTGGCGGTCCAACTTGGCCAGTTGCTCTTCCCGTTCTTGCGGGCTTAAGGTGGCATCATTTTGCACGGCCTGTTTGCGTGATTGCATTTCTTCCGAGACGATATTTTGCATCCGCGTATTATCCAACTGTCCCGGCACAGCCGTCCCTACGTACAGGGCAGCCACCACCGCAGCCGTAGCCAAGGCATAGATAGAATCAAACGGCATAAACATAACCGCACCCGAGGTAGCCGCCAAAATTGGCAATGAAAGCCCGGTTAATTGGTCGTCGGTATAACGGTTGGATTTGACGGCAGCCGTAGCCCATTTACGCATTTGATACGCACAGAACATAAACCCTACCATCACCAGCTGGGCAATTTTCTCGCCTGCTATCAGCGGCAAGGTGCCCTCGGCGTTAACCACCTGGGAAACCACCGCCATCAACGGTGCATACCCGGCATACACGTTCATTACACGGTCCCGGATGCCTCGCACCGCTTCAGACTTTGAGAATGTTTCGTTGTAATCGCGGGCAAATTCTTTGGCTTCGGCCTTCTTTTGCTCATCACTGATTTCCGGTTTTTCCTGTTTTTGTACCGAGGCTAACAAATTGTTTACCACCGCATTGTTTGCCGATGCCAAATTAGAAGGCGTTGCCGAACGCACCAACGGCGTATTTAAGAAAAGCAAGAACGACAGCCCCAGCAAGCTAAACGCCGCCGGAATCGCCAACGTCCACTCCAGCCCGCCCAACGCATTTAAGCCCAAGGCAAAGGTGGCGGTGGTCAGTAACATACGGGCTTTTTGTTTGGTGCTGGAAAATTCCAAATTTGCCGCCGTACGCGCCACCGGGTTTTTGTAATGGTTTAACACCAAGGGTTGCAGTAAGCCAAACAAACTGCCGGTAAAAATAGCCGCCACCAACGGGATGGACTGCTCCCCCAACCCCAACAGTTTCGGGTCATCGGCCCCGGTCATTCCCAGGCCAAATAACGAATACCCTAACCCCAATCCGGCCAGCCCAAAGAGTCCAAACATGGATGCTTTGAGCCCCCACTGGCGCATCCACTTGGAAACACCCGCCGCCACCAACGGCGACAAATACCCCAGCCCGCCGATAACATTTGCCACGGCGTTAATAGGGGCCCCTTCAATTCCTTTGAGGGCTCTTTTAAACGGCCCGGTCAGCACCGCCCCGGTATCCAGCCCAATGTAGAACCCCCAAATTTTAAGCATTTGCTTAAAGGAATCGGCCGAGTTTAGAGCCAGCTCAAACGAGAGGGGGGAAGTCAACTTCCCGGCGCGTTGGGCCTGGGTTTTCTTCTCTAACATTTTAGCTACTGCCAGCAAATCCGCCGTGGAATACGGGGTTTCTAACCCCACCTGCATGGAACCCTTGGCTTCAATATTTTTCAGCAATTTTTGTGAAACCGGGTTACTTTCCGCCAAAGCGCGGTCATGTTTTACAAATTTCCACTGGCCGTTTTCATCAAGTGCCAACACAAACCCTTTGGGGATATCCAACCCCGCTTTGTCGGCCATATAATTTAACTTCCAGGCGTCCCGCCGAAACCAGGTAGAGGGCTTGTTCCACTTGGGCAGTTTCCAATACAGCGGCGTGTGGGAAAGCAAATTAGCATACAAACTGGGTTTATTTTGCGTTAAGATGCCTACGGGTTCTTCGCTTAATGTGCCGTGCGAATCGCGGTAATAAAAGGGGATGTGATTATCGTAATGGACCCACGAACCTTTATCTTGCGCCGTCACATGCGAGGCTACAAAGTCCGGCTCGGTACGGAAGGAAGAATATACCCGCTCCAAATCCGCTTCCGGCACGAAGGAAGTAGTACCAATATCTTCGGCACTCATCACGGGAATTTGGTTAGCGGCTTCCCACAAAGCGCGCGACTGGCTGGCAAACCCGGGCGCACTGACCACATCGGCCAATTCCCGCAGCAGTTCGCCTTGCTCGGGCGTGTCCGTGATGTTATTGACCCCGTCGGCAATCAGTTGTTCTACATACAAAGAGTACAAGCGCTGTCCTAACAACGTGCTATCGTCCAAGCGGCCCAACTCCACCACCGCTTGCATAGCCGAGGATGGCAACGTGTTTTGCAAAATTTTGGTCAATTTGCCCATTTGATACAGCCGCACCAACGCCTGTTGTTTCAGTTCGGCCGAGGTGGGTGTTTTCAAAATAGCTACCAGTTGAGTGGCCAACGGGGCAGCCTGGTTTAAAATGTTGCGGGCTTGTTTATTAGCCGTGTGAGACTCACCCAAAATTCGGTTCATGATAAAACTGGGAATAGGCAAAGGCAACGAAAACAACATCCCGCCGGTAGAAGAGCGCGCCGCAGGTTTTGCACCCGTCTGCCCCAATGCTTGAATCATGGAAAGGGGAGATAATTGCATCGGTACAATCCGCGCTGACCCACCAGGGTTTGCCAGTGACCCCGCCGCCGCGTACCGGCTGGCCGACACGCCACCGGGGTTCATCGCCCCTACGCGGTACGAAGCACCCGCCCCGCCGCGCAAGGCCTCGTCGGTAATAAACATCCCTTGCTGGGCACGGATATTTTGCACCATTTCTACCGCGTTGCCTGCGCGGGCCACCGCAGCCTCACTGGTGACGGGAGCCGCACCGGGGGCAACGGCCGCCAGCCCGTAGCGCGAAGTACCAAAACTAAACAAATTTTGAAAAGCCGGTTTAAAATTCATCGCCCACTGTAACCGGGCTTTATCCTGCCAACCCAGCTGCCGGACCGGTAATTTGGCAGCAGGTTGCACATAATTGGGATTTTTGACCCACGCCGCTACTTCTTGCCCCAACGCATTGGTCACTTTCCCGCGGATATAGGGCGTATTGCCCGCCGGGGCCGGCGCAGAAGTGGCCGCAGCCGGGGCAGCAGGCGCAGCGGGGACCGGCTGCACTTTAGCGGTATTGGCAACCGGAGCGCCCTGGCTGGTAAATTGTTGCGGAGCAATATTGGCCCGTCGTGCCAGCAACGCATTTTCTTGCTCGGGTGTAAAAGCCACGCCTACCGTGCGTTGCCCGTTTTGCACGCCCATATCCACCGTGCTATAAGCAGCCGGGCGGGTCGGTTGAGGTGTAGCCGGGCGGGCCTTAGGCTGTAATTTTACACTGCCTAACTTCGCCACCATGGTGGCATCTTGCGGCCCTAACATATACGTTCCATATTTATAAAACCGGGCCGTACGCAGCACACGCCCCACGCTAGCCAGCCGGGTTACATTTCCGGCGGCTGCCGCACGGGCAATGCGGGTAGCGCGCGTTAACGTGCGGCTCATTTGCAAACCGCCCGCCGCCGCTTTTACGCCCATTACACTTATCATTACCAAACTGGCCACCGTAATTACCAAATCCGCCGCCCCGGCGTAGCGTTTGGCTGCGTTCCAACTCTCATAAGTAGACAATTCTTGGGCCGTGGGCCTTGTTAACTCATTCATACCTACGGTTGCGGCAGGTTTTTCCGGCCGTTTATAAGCAGCATATAAACGGTTGCGCAAGTAGCGTTCCGTAAACGGATCTACATCTGTTTTCCCGGTATGATACAACACATAGGCCACCCATTCGCTTTGGGTTAAATTGATTTCTTTTAATTTTCTATTGATAAAAGCCGCCCCGGCGCGGGTATCCGCCGCCTGGTGGGAACGGCCTTGCCCGTCCAAGTACGTATGGGGCGCCATCCCTGTAAAGTGAATTTGATAGCCGCCCGCCAGCAAGCCGGTTAATAATAAGTTATGGTTCGTTCCGGTTTGAAAGGAATTATTTTGAATGCGGAAAGACACCAATTGATTATTTACCAAATGATCTAAGGCCGCTTTTAATTGGGGATCTTTTTTACTCTCTTCGGCCAGCACCATCCCAAAATCCACCCACGCATTATCCAAATTTTGATGTTTGCTGTTTTCGTCTTTATAGAAACTGTTCTCATACCCCCGGGCAAACAAGCCCCCGGTACTTCCGCCTTCGCTAATCGCATGAGTGGCCTCTACCCATTTTTCTAAGGATAATACATTACCAACGGTTTCCCAATATCCAATCTCCCCGGCTTTGTTAACAAGGGAGCTCATGGCACCTGTAAAAGCCCGGTAGTCCGGGTCCACATCGTTCATGGCCAGCAGCATCGGCCCCATAGCCCCAATCACCTTGGCCCCTTGCACCCCGTTATAATTTTCTTCCAACACCCGGGCCACCAGCTGGGCATCTTGCTGCTGGGTACCTAACACCGCCAGTGCCGCCGCATTTTGCAACAGGCCGTCACAAGCGCGCGTATCTTCCTTCATGCACGCTTGGACCCGGTTGGACACCCGCGGGCGTAAAATAGTGGCGGCTTGTTCACGCATCGCCGGGGTAATGACTTCGGGCCCCAACCCCGCCAGTAATGGTAAAAATTCGGATACCGGGTCCACGCTGCGTACCGTTTGGCCCTGGGCATTTTTGTAAGCCACTACGGGCTCCTTATATTGGAGCGCCTCCTGGGCCAATACTTTTAAATGGGCTTTTAATTCCCGCTCCTGTTGGGCGCGCAGTTTGCCCAGTTCTCCCAAAAAATGATTGTAACGCATGACCAGTGCCCCGGGGTCGGTTTGTTCGTTCCACTGGGCCAAAATGTAATCCCGCTCCTCTTGCGTAGAACATTTTTTGAGGGCTTGGTCCAACTGGGACCGGTTTGTTTTTTTGAATAACTGTACAAATTCATCCAACGAAAACGAATCTTCCTCGGTCGCTGAGAGGTTTTCGTTGAGCCGGGCTTTAAAAACCAGCGCGTTGATTTCTTGCAGGGCTTCTTCTTGCTGCGGCAATAGCGTTTGCCCGTTACCCACACTACGGGCCACACGGTTGGCGCTCACCTCCAACTCGGCTTGTGCCAAATGCACTTGTTGGGCAACACGCCGGCTGATATCCGTCTGCAGCGCGTCATTAGCCAAAGTAGGGTACGAGGACACAACATCACGCCGCACGGGGGCCACCTGCGCAAACGAGGGAGTTAGGCTGGTAACAATTAACGAAAAGCTCAGCACACACGAAATGAGTTTAAGCATCATATATATACCCCTACCTATATACGGCCCTTATTATAAGCATAATCCCAAAATGGAAAAATAACAAGGGGCCAATGGTCCTATTTTAAAACAGGACAACTGGCCCCAGCCTAAAAAAACGTTATTTATTCAAGGGGAACCGTTACGGGTTGCGCAGGCATGCATTTGAGGCGGCGCAACTGGACCGTTACATCATCAAGCACAATGCTTTTGGTTTCCTGTACTTCGGTTTTCTCGGTGATTTTGCACCCAATCACGCAGATCTTATTTTCGTCGCTGCATTCACTCCCTTTGGTAACCCCGCGCCCACAGCTTTTTTCTTTAAGCAGCTGCTCGCACAAGGTATCTACGTCCGAGGGATAAACTCCTTGGTGGGTTTCCGTCTTGGCCGAAGTTACCTGCCAAGAGGGGGAAAGAGAGCAGCTTTGCTCGGCTTCGTACTTGCATTTGCGGCGATTCCAATTAAATACCACCGCACCTTGGGTACCGGCCTGGAATTTTTCGCAAGGTTCTATGTAAAAATTTCCGCGTTCCGGCTCCCCGCATTTACCGGAGGTAATCGTCGTGACCACCTCAGTATTGGGCAACCCGGCAATTTCAATAATTTGCCCGGCTCTGGCATACGGGGAAACTGCTTTAGGCAGCGAGGTTGTTAACGCCGGGGCCGTGGTCATACGGCTGGGGAAGGCGCTGGGCTGCTCTTGTACCCCGTCTCCGTAAAACGTACATTTTTGGTCCGGCTGTACAAAGTCCTCCCGCTCCACCAGCAACGCGCAAGGCGGGTAAGCCCGGTCCAACCCGTTGCAGTTATCGCAGCACAAGCGTCCGTCCGCGTAGGAAGGCATTTGCAACTGATAGCCATAGCGTTTGCTGGAAGCCAACATCCCTTTTCCGCTGGAAAGGTCATACAACACATGCAGTGTCCCCTGCGGTTTTTCATTAAATACTTGTAGCTGTTGGGTATACACCGCGTATTTATTCTCATGCTTACAAAGGGCCTCTTGTTCTTGGCGCACGGACTGCATCAGCCGTTCTGTTTCCAGCACATGCGCATTCGCATCGTAGCGGCGGTGCAATACAAACAAGAGCCCGCCCAAAATAAGCACCATAGACGTAATTAACGCAAATTCAAAAGGAGTATGGGCTTTGCGTTCAATTTTAATCATAAGCCCTCCTGGGAAATACACCCCGCTTTAGAGGCAGCCTGAAAATCGGCCCGTTGCGTAAGCTGCGCACAAGCAGGATATTTTGTGCGCAAAGCCTGGCAGTTATCACAGCAAATGCGTCCGTCTAAATAGGAAGGCATCTCTAACTTATAATTTTTAGTTTGGTGTACCGCCACCATACCAACCCCGCGGTAGAGCGGATCCAAAAAATCATATGTAAAATTACCCAGCGTATAGGTGCTTCCCTGGGCCATACCGTCTGCGGGTAACACCGTCAGGCGGGAAGGGAGTACCAGGTACACATTTTCCTGTTTACAGCGCTCTACTTGTGCCTGGCGGACCGCTTGCATTAAACGGTCGGCTTCTTGCACGTCGGAAGCATCAAACAGCGCGCCGAATTTTAATAAAAACGCCGCTACGGAAATCCCGATAATAAGCAACAATATGATGATTTCCGTAACACTTATACTCTTTTTTTGCTTGAATTTAGCTGTCAATCTATTTTCCATACTTCCTTGATTATACTAAAAACAGTTTATTTTGTACGGCACTGCGCCACGAACTCGGCCCACCGGCGGTAGGCAGCTTGCGTTTGTGGAGCCGTCAACCGGGGGACAACCTGCCTAGCCGGGGCCGTTTGCCAAGCGGCCGTATCCCACCCCAGTTGCCCGGCCACTAAACGGGCCGTGCCCAGGATGGTACTTTCCGGCTGATCCTGGGCGCTGAGCGGAA
>CAMVRX010000042.1 GCA_947170005.1 uncultured Elusimicrobium sp. | reverse complement strand
CTCTAACCGTTAAATGCAATTTAGTATAATATAAGCATGCTATTCGTCCACCTCAAAACGCTCACTTCTTTTCAGTTTTACTTGCGCCTGGTACAAATGCCCGGCCGCTACGCCGCGGCGTTTGCGGGCTACCTGTTTGTGCTAAGCATTATCGTTTTATTCTTTTTTACTGGGTCGGTCCTCAAAGAAAACTTACCCATTTTCCTCAAAAATTTCCCACAGGTAACGTTTGAAAAAGGGGTCCTCACCGCCCCGCAGCAGGCCGTTTCCGTTCCCATCCCGCAGACGGACTATCAAATTGTGTTTGACGCCGGGGCCCAAGTCCCCCCCACCGCCCAGGAGCTCGTGCAAAATAACACGCTGGCCTGGGTACACAACAATTTGCTCTATGTACCCTCGGGCGATCAGTTACAAATTCAAGAGCTGCCCGACAAACTCAACTTCACTTCCACCCCCCAAGTGTTGCAAGAATATTTGCCCACCTTGCAGTCTTCCTTGCGCGCAGCGTTGTTTATCCTCTCCCTGTTTTTTGTGGCGCTGCTGCTGATTTATGAATTTGGCTTGGCGTTGTGTATGGTGCTTATTTTTAACATTTTACACGGAGCATTTTTTACCAAGCCGATGATGGTCCGCCTGGCCTTGTTCTTACTGGGCCCGCTGACCACTTTATTTTGGCTGCGCTTATGGCTCAACATCCCGCTGTTTGCGCTGGCCCAAACGGTGCTGTGCATCATTTACGTGCAGCAAATTTTCCGCTGTATTGGAGAAGACCGCCTATGAAAATAAAACTCATCCGCTCGTTTAGTGCGGCCCACCGGCTGCCCCATTACCAAGGCCCCTGCCACGATTTGCACGGCCACACCTGGAAAGCCGTTTTCGTGATAGACGGCCCCGTGGGGCCTGACGGTATGGTGTGCGATTTTAAGTCCGTCAAAGCCTTGCTGGATAGCTACTTGCCCGACCACCAATTCTTAAACGATTTACTCGAAAACCCCACCGCGGAAAACCTGGCGCAATACCTCTTTGACAAAATTGCCCCCGCCCTGGCCGGGAAAAATTTAACCCTTCAAACCCTGGAAATTTGGGAGAGCGACCATGCCGCCGCTATCTTGGAACGTTAGCGAAATTTTTTACTCCGTGCAAGGCGAAGGCCGCCACAGCGGCATGCCGGCGGTGTTTTTGCGCCTGGCGGGCTGCACCATGGGGTGCGATTTTTGCGACACCAAATACGCTTTTGCCCCCGGCATTCCCATGAACAGTTTGCAAATTTTGGTGGAGCTGGCCAAGTACCCGTGCAAAACCGTAGTCATCACCGGCGGCGAACCGGCCGAGCAGGATTTACCAAGCTTAATTTCCGTCTTAAAATCGGCCGGGCACACCGTGCATATTGAAACCAATGGCGCGCACGATTGCGACGTTTCTAAAGCGGATTTTGTATGCGTTTCCCCCAAAAAAACCGTAAGCGAAAATATGCTCAAAAAAGCCGACGTCATTAAACTTTTGGTCGGCCCGCAAACCACCCCGCAAGACGTGGAAAAATACTACCCGTGCGAGAACGAAAAAACCACCCTTTATTTGCAACCTTTAGACAACTTACAGGAGAACATAGCCAAATGCCTACAGCTCATAAAACAACATCCAAGCGCACGCCTAAGCGTGCAGCTGCACAAGCTCATCCACGTAAAATAACCGAGGCGCAAGCCTTGCAACATTTGCGCGATTTACTCGCCTATATCGGCGACGACCCCGCGCGCGAGGGCCTGCGCGAAACCCCCCACCGCATTGTCAAAAGCTGGGACAAACTTTTTGGCGGCTACCAGCAAAAACCGCAAGACGTTTTGAAAACCTTTGTGGAAGGTTCGTGCGAAGAAATGGTGGTGCTTAAAGACATTGAATTTTACTCCACGTGCGAGCACCACTTGCAGCCCTTCTTCGGCACCATTAGCATTGGCTACCTGCCCAACGGGCGCGTGCTGGGCATTTCCAAATTGGCACGGCTGGTGGAAGTATTTGCGCGCCGGCTGCAAATCCAAGAGAAACTGGTGGCGCAAATTGCCGACAGCTTGATGCAAACCCTCCACCCGCACGGCGTGATGGTGGTATGCAAAGCCAAACACATGTGCATCAGCTCGCGCGGGATAGAGAAGCACAACGCGGTGATGGTAACAAGCGCGATTCGCGGTGCATTTAATAAGTTGGAAGTGCGCAGCGAGTTTTTAGAAATGATTAAATAACTTATCCACCCATAGCAAAAGCCCCGCCAACAACCGGCGGGGCTTTTTACATATCCGCTAAATTATTTTCCCGAGCCGTACCCTTCGTAGTAGTAGGATTGGTCAATGCCTTTAAAAATTACTTCACGGTCTTCGGTTTTATCCGTTAAATTCGGCTCCAAGAGAGCGCGCAATTCCAAGTCATTTACCGGGCTGCGCTCCATGGCTTGCAAGTAAAGGTCTTTGTCCACATGTTGCCAATTAACTACTTTCCCTAAATTCTTCTTTAAAATTAAATCCAGCCAAATACGCGTTGCACGGCCGTTGCCTTCCATAAACGGGTGGGCAATGTTCATTTCCACATACTTGGCAATAATTTGGGCGAATGTATTTTCGGGCATCCCGTCAATGGCTTTTAGCACCTCTTTAAGGTACAAGCTATTGGCAAAACGGAACCCGCTTTTAGAGATATTTTTCTCGCGGATTTGCCCTGCTAACGGATACAAGCCTGCAAACAAATAGGCGTGAATTTGCTGTAGGCCCCGGGTGGTGCCCACTTCTATTTTTTTGATATCGCCCGACTCATAGAGCCGCCTTGCCTGGGCCAAGCTGGCCTCATCTATTTGTTGCTGTTTCATATATTTTATTGTATCATAAAAGCAGGAAATGTTGCGTAGGTAAATGGACCGTGCGCAGCGAGTTTTTAGAAATGATTAAATAACTATTTTATGACGCAAATTATGGGCATTGTAAATGCCACGCCCGATTCGTTTTACGACGGTAACCCGCAAAATAATCTGCCCGCACTCCTCAAAAAGTGCGCGGATTACCTAGCAGAAGGTGCCGACATCTTGGACATCGGCGGCGAGTCTACCCGCCCCGGCGCCACGCCTGTGTCCGCACAGGAAGAACTCGCGCGCGTGCTGCCGCTCATTGAGGCCGCGCATGCAAAATGGCCGAAAGTTCCGCTTTCGTTAGACACGGTTAAAATCCCCGTGGCGGCCGAGGGCCTCAAACACGGCGTCAGCATAATTAACGACGTCAGCGGCACGCCGGACCCGGAAATGTTTTCGCTTGTTAAAAAGCACCACGCTCAAATCGTCCTTACGCACAGCCGCGGCAACCCGCAAACCATGCAAACGCTTACCCAGTACGCAGATTTGCTGGGCGAAATAAAAGATTTCCTCGCGCAGAAAATCGCCCAAGCCCGCGCGTGCGGCCTGACCGACGTCCAAATCATCATTGACCCCGGTTTCGGCTTTGCCAAAACGCGCGGGCAAAACTACACCCTCTTAAAGCACCTGGCCGATTTTAAAAGTTTAGGGGTACGCTTGCTCGTCGGGCTTTCGCGCAAAACATTTTTGGCGCAAAAGCGCGAACTCCCCCCCAAACGCAAAGCGCAAACGCTGGGCGCACATTTAGTGGCCTTGCAAAACGGGGCCGACATCTTGCGCGTGCACGACGTGCGCGACACCCGCAAAATTCTAGATTTTTACACCGAACTTCAGGAGGCCCAATGACCCAAGTTTATCTCACCCAGTGCGGCCAATTTACTGCCACGCACGGCCACGGCGGCACGCTGGCCGAAGAAAAACACCCCCATACGTTTGCGTATGAAGCCACCTTCCACGGCCCGCTCAACACCGAGGGCTACCTGTTGGATTTCCGGCTGCTACAAGCCCATTTCCAGCGCGAAATTAACGCCCGCTTGGACGGCGCGGACCTCAACACCCTTTTTGCCCACCCCACCACCGAGGCCCTGGCGGTGTGGATTTTCAATACGCTTAAACCCAAATTTGTGCAGCTGGTCAGTGTCAAAGTGGCCGAAGACAAAGACCGCTGGATTACCTACACGGGGGAAGAATAAATGTCTACCGCTATTTTGGCCCTGGGCAGCAACCTGGGCACCCCTAAAGAGAATTTGGACCGCGCCGTGGCCGCTTTAAAATCCGTCGGCACAGTCACGGAAGTGGCCCCGTATATTCTCTCCAAACCCGAGGGATACTCCCAACAGGCGGATTTTGTAAACACCGTCCTGGTGTTGGAAACCACCCTCGCGCCTATGCCGCTATTGCGCGCCTTAAAGCAACTGGAAAAGGACCTGGGCCGCACGCCCACACTGCCTAACGGCCCGCGCGTGATTGACCTGGACATTTTGTTTTATGATGATAAAGTGCTCTTTGAGGACACGCCGGAGTATACGCTTTTTATCCCCCACCCGCGTTTGCACGAGCGCGAGTTTGTACTAAAGCCGCTCTCGTACATCCGGCCGGACTTTGTCCACCCCAGGCTGCACCAGCCCATTTACCTGCTCTACCGGGCACTTATGAAGAAAAAAGGCTCCCCCTCTTGCCAGATTTTGTAAAATATAGTCAAATAGTAAGTAGTATATTTTAGTAAGGAGATCACACATGAAAAAAGTACTCGTTGTTATGGCAGCTGCTTTGTTTTTAGGTGCCTGCCATTGTGCCAAATGCACCACCCAAACCGCGGGCAGATACACCAACAAACCTGCCTGCCAGTGCAAACATAAAAAACCCGGCTGCAAATGCGCCAAGTGCCACCACAAACCGGCCCCGGTAGTGCAAGCTCCGGCCCCGGTTTTACCGCCTCCTCCGGCCCCGAAAGTGGAAGAAGACAAAGCCATCGCCGAAGTTGCTAACGTCAAACAAAACGCAGTCGGCGCAGCCGTGCTGTCCTTCAAAGAACCGATTAACTTTAAATATAACAGCGATGCGATGGATGCACAATCCAACGCCACGGTAGACAAAGTAGCCGCTGCTTTGAAAAAATATCCCAACGCCAAAGTGCGCGTAGCCGGATATACCGATTCGCTGGGCAATGCCAACTATAATATGGACTTGTCCGAACGCCGCGCCCATGCCGTGGCCGAAAGACTGGTTGCCGACGGTGTACCCGCCGCCAACGTGTCCTACATTGGTTATGGTGCCGCCAACCCGATTGCTTCCAACAAAACCGCGGAAGGCCGCTACCAGAACCGCCGTGTAGAATTGGAAGTCATCAACAACTAAGTTGTTTTTTAGGTAGTTGCTAAACCCCCGCCCTTAAAAGCGGGGGTTTTTGTGGGATTAAGCACAAACCTCCAAAACTTGCTATAATAAAGAAAAATCTATCACATAAGGAAGAATAACTATGGAAGCAATTTCTACGCTGCTTGCTAACACCAAAACCGAAATGGCCGAACATATCGCCCGCTTGGAGCGCGATCTGGCCACCATCCGCACCGGCCGTGCCAGCGCGGGCCTGTTGGAAAATATCCGTGTGGATTACTACGGCACCTCCACCCCCATCAAACAAATGGCTATGATTAACGTGCTGGACGCCAAAACACTGGAAATCCAACCGTGGGATATGTCCGCCTTGAACGATATTGACAAAGCCTTGCAAAAAGCCGATTTGGGCGCCAGCCCCGTCAACAACGGCAAAGTCATCCGCATCACGCTGCCGTCTATGACCGAGGAACGCCGCGTGCAACTGGCCAAAAACATTTCCAAAATGAGCGAAGACTTTAAAGTGGCTGTGCGCAACGCCCGGCGCGACGTGATGGATAAACTCAAAAAAGCACAAAAAGCGTCCGAAATTACCGAGGACGATTTGAAACGCTACGAAGGCGATGTGCAAAAAACCACCGACGCGTTTATTGCGCAAATCGACCAAGTGATTAAACACAAAGAAGAAGAAATTATGAAGGTGTGAGCCACACCGGCACTTCCCGCGCCAACCGCACGGGATAAAACTTTCATTTTTCGTCCGCGAGGGGCACCGTTTAGGGCCCCTTGCTTTTATAGGGTGTGAGCCACACCGGCACTTCCCGCGTATAAAGCAGTTTATGCGCACCCTTCTCTCAATTTTAAAACCCGCCAAAAGGCGGGTTTTAAATCTAAGCCAAGACGGGGCAGATAATCTCAGACGGTATGCTGACTATTCTGCTGACTCATTTTTTTACAGGAACGAAATAAACTAGGTGCCACATGGCTTTTACATGACTGGATAAAAATTATCAGGGATACATACTCAGGGGACTTTGGCTATCAATGTGCTATAATAAAAGTGAGGAACACAACTCCTAGGAAACTTGAAATCGCAGATTGCGACATCAAGTTGGGGTGGCCGTCGGAAATTGCCGCTTGTATTTACGGAACACGGGGTTACCATGTTATCTAGCGTATTAAATAGTCCGCGTGCTGTCCAAATTAACATTCAAATCATTAAGGCATTTATTGCCTTGCGCCGTTATGCACTGGCCCAAAAGCCGGAAAATATGGCCCACCGCATAGGCATACTGGAAAAAGCCCTCTTGCAGTATATGGATAGAAACGATAAGCGGGTTAATGAAATAGTGGAAACCATTAACGATATGCTTTCTGCTGATGATGACGACGACCCCAAGCAAATCGGCTTTGTAAAGTAAAAGGAGACGCTAATTATGAAAACAGTAGGCATTATAGGTGGGATGAGTTGGGAAAGCACCATAGAATACTACCGCTATATTAACGAAGAAGTCAGCCGCCGGGTGGGTGGGCTCCATAGTGCTAAAATATGGCTTGAGAGTTACGATTTTGACCTAATAGAGAAACTGCAAACACAAGAAAACTGGGAAGAACTGGGCCGCATTATGGTAACTTCAGCCCAAAAGTTAGAGCAAGCGGGAGCCGATTATATTGCTATTGCTACTAACACAATGCACCTGTTAGCTCCGCAGGTACAAGCCAGTATTTCTGTACCGCTTATCCATATTGCCGAGGCCACCGCAAACACAGCCAAAGCGCAGGGTATTAACACCGTGGCCCTCTTTGGTACACGCTACACAATGACGAAACCATTTTACAAAGACAAACTACAAAATGACTACCACATACAAGTAATTTTACCACAGCAAGAAGACCAAACCGTTATAAATGATATTATTTATAATGAACTGTGCCGTGGTATTATTAAAGACACCTCACGGGAACAGTTAGAGCAGATTATCAATGAATGTCAAACACGCGGAGCACAAGCCGTTGTACTCGGGTGCACGGAACTACCGAATATCATTAAAACTGCTGCTATCCCTGTAATAGACACTACCAAAGCCCATAGTTTGGAAATTGTGGATCGAATTTTACAATAATTAAGTAACGGCTATTTAATGAGCAAAATCTGTTCAATGAAAAATGCCTCTTTGCGAACCTGCAAGGGGCGGTTTATGCTGACACTATGCTGACACCGATACTTCTTCTCTGCCCCGTTGTTGTACACTATTTCAAACCCATTTTAAGACGGTAATAATGCGAAATAACGGCGTTTCTCTTCATAAAAAAGCCCCCGACGAGGGGCCTAAAAAAGAGCCAAGACGGGGGATCGCTCACAAGTCGGCTCGTTGACCCTCGCCACTCGCGGCCCCGGCTCACGGTACTCGCCTTGGGCACGCGGGTACTTTTTGTAAACGATTTTTTCGCTAGACGAGGCCGCAGCGACTGAAGTATACTGGCGGCACGCGCGCGTTAGCGCGGAGGTATACGAAGGAGCGAGAACGAAGTATAGCGGAAAAATAGGCAACAAAAAGAGCCAAGACGGGGGATCGAACCCCGGACCTGCCGCTTACGAAGCGGCTGCTCTACCAGCTGAGCTATCTTGGCAACAAAGAAAATAAATTTGACCTATATATTTTATCAAAATTTATTGTTTTTTGCATAGATTATTTAGCGTATTATTTCGTTTTCAAAATTCCGGGTGGATTTTTTTTTCTTTTTTGCTATACTTATTATAAGGGCGCTACTTACGCCTATAGGAGAATATAAATGAAACAAGGTTTTACGTTAATTGAATTACTGGTAGTCGTGCTGATTATCGGTATTTTATCGGCTGTGGCGCTGCCCCAATATACCACCGCCGTAGAGCGTTCCCGCGCGACCGAGGCCCTTACGCTCATGAACGCCGTGCAAACCGCTTTGGAACGCTACCACGCCCAGCACGATGCCTTCCCAACTAGCAATGCGTTTACCAAATTAGACGTAGAAATTCCCCAAGTAAACGGTTCCTATGGCGGAAAATATTTAACCATTTCTTTTACCAATGCGGGGCTCATTACGGCTGTGCGCAGACGCGACAGCCATGCCTATCAGCTCACTACCACCGTTACCCCGCAAAACGACGGTACCTATGCCGCGGTCCGCACGTGCGGAGCCGTAACGGGCGGGTCCTTGGATGACGATGCAACGGCTTATTGCAACGCCATTTCGGGCGGGAACCCCAACGATTTCTAAGCCCGCTCGTGCTCTATTTTCCCCCGGTTTATAAGACCGGGGGTTTTTTATCGGCATGCGTGCTCGTCCTTGCACAGACAATAATACATAAGTAACGCCTTAGCGTTTTGGTCGTTCAC
>CAMVRX010000041.1 GCA_947170005.1 uncultured Elusimicrobium sp. | reverse complement strand
CCTCGCTGCCGAAGCTAAAGATTTTATCTAGGGCGTAAAAATCGCGCGCTTCCTGCGTCATAATGTGTACCAAGAATCCGCCGTAATCGCTCACGCGCCACTGTAAGCTGTCGCCGCCGTCGCGGTTGGACTTATAGTAGCCCAGCTCTTTTAGTTTTTTGCTGATTTCTTCTTCCACCGCTTCCAAATGCGGCTTGGAAGTAGCCGTCATAATCAGTACAAAATCGCACAGGGAGGACAACCCGCCCAAGTCAATAAGTTTAATATTTTCTGCCTTTTTTTCATCCGCCAGGCGGGCAGCTAAACAAACCAGTTCTTTTGTATTCATAAATTCCTCTCTTTTTAGTCTAGCATTTTACAGGGGCATTTGAAAATCTTTCCCCAGTACAATGCGGCTGTCGCAAATGGCGGTGGCCGAGGTTTCCCGGCGGATTTCCCCGGTAATTCCAATGGCGCGGCTGATTTGCGTAACTTGCACCAGTTTGCCGCTGTAGTCAATCATAAAAGACGTGTCTTGCAAGGATGGATAATTGCCGGTATCAATTACGTCCACCTGCAGCAGACCCTTGGCGTTTTGCTCGCGCAAGTATTGTTTGAGTTCCCCGGCCAGCCCCTTTTTGCCCGAGGCGTTTAAAATCTCCACCACTAACGGCTTAGTGGACAGGTGGGCCGAGGGCAGCTCCAACTGCGGCTTGGACAGGGGTTCCTCCTTGGGCAGCGCCCGGCGGTTTTTTTGTTTTTTAGCGGGGGCCGGCTGTTCCACGGCAAAGTCGGTCGCGTTTAAAAAGGGCAGCTCCAGCGACAGCAGCACAAACTCGCTGGGGCGGATATTGGTGCGCCGCTGCACCAGGGCGTTGACGTAGGCTTGCAGATAGGTAAATACCGGGGCCGGATTGAAGCGCCAAGCCGTCAAGTGGTGCTTAAAAGAGTTCCAAAACTCGGTCTGCTGCGTTTGCTGCGGCACATAATAGCGGTCATAGCGGCCGTTAAAACAGGTTTCTTTTTGCCCGGGGTCGCACGGGCCCAGTGTAATGACGGCTTTGCGGGTAGCGGGATTGTATGAAAAATGCATCGCAGGCTGCGTGAGTACGGCCACTTGCACGGGGCCTTCTGCCCGCGCGGTAAGCGTTTGCACCAGGGGGGAGTGGAAATGCGCCCAAAACGCTCCGCCCACCCCGGCTAGCAAAAGCACCAGCAGGAGCTTACCGATTAGTTTTCGTGTTTGATAAGATGGTTCCATAAGTCAATGCCTAGCGGGCAGAGCCATTTCTGCGAATCAATGGTAAATAACAGTTTGCGGTTGGCGGCGTAGCGCAGGGCTTTGTCCAAGTCTTGTAAGGCCAAGGTGCGGATGACAAACGCATCTTTATATTTGCGGTCCTTGGATGAAATATCCGCCACAAAGAGCATTTTGGAAAGCGTACTCATGTGCAGACTGCCCAGGGTATGTTCGGCAATGGCGTCCAAGATGTCTTTATCGTGGATGCCAAACTGGTGCTTGGCCAGCCAGCGCGAAACAAAACTGTGCAGCAGTTGCGGTTCCATGCGGCAGATGTCTTCAAAAAACGGCACTTTTACGTGGTGCTCTTTGCAAAAAGAAATCAGCTCGCTTGCTTCCATGCCTTTGCCCGCATCGTGCAAAATGCCCGCTTTGACGGCAGATTCCACGTTTATATTGTAGATATCACTAAACGCGGCGGCCATTTCGGCTACGTTTTTGGAGTGCAAATAGCGTTTGGGTTTTAGGTGGCTTTTGAGCCAGTCGTGCACATCCAGGCCGTAGAGCTTGTTTTTGCGAATGGTGGGCGCGATGGAAGAAGGGACCGTGTCCGGGATATCCCCGCACGCCAAAATGTGCGCGCGCACGCGGCTGGAAGAAAGTTTCGGGAAGAACCCCGGCAGAAAAATATGCGGGAACGTGGCCGGGTTTTCGTCGTATCCTTTGCGTTTGCCCGCCACCACTACGGCATTTTCAAAAATGTACGAGGGGTTTTTCCAGTTGTGTAAATCGTTGAGACAGTCCGTACCGACCAGCAAAAAAATCTCTGGGTTGTTGTAGCGTTTTTTGAGGTATTGGACCAGCTGGTAGGTGTAGGTTTTGCCGCCTTGCTTGAGTTCGTAATCGTCAAAAATAATGTTTTTGCCGGCCCCTTTAAAGGCTTGCTTGAGCATGGTCATGCGCAGCCGGAAGGGGGTAGGCGATTTTGCTTTAAAGGGCGAATGATACGCGGGCACGATGTGCGCTACGTCGGGCGCTACTACTTTGAGTGCGCGTTTGAACAGGGCGACGTGGCCTTTATGGACGGGGTCGAAGCTGCCACCAAAGACTAATACCTTCATAATTTTATTATAGCAGTTTTTAACGGCGGACGTGATGTTACATTGTGGCCCGGCAACAATTTTTCAAAATCGTTACATTTGGGCGTGACTTGGGCCTTACGTACTTGCGCCGCTTTGCGGCGCTAAATGACGTACGCTACGGCCCAACTTTTCCCGCCCAACTGTTTAGATTTTGAAAAATCAGCTTACTAAAAGTTTTACCTTGTACTTGGGAAAGTGTGGGCGGCTTTAGAGAGTTGTCAATTTCCCGGCCAGGTCCCACGCTTGCGTAAGGGATTTATCAATAAAACTATATTCCCACCGGCCGTAACGCCCCACGCAAAAACAGTTTTCTTTTTCCAAAGCCGCCAGCAACGCGGGCACCACCTGCGAGCGCGCTTGGTTAAATATCACATAGGCGTAGGGAAGGGTCTGCCAAGCGGAAAATAACTTGACGTCGTCGCTGTCCACCAACCCTTTTTGATGCAGTCCGTTCCAAATTTTCTCTTCCGTTTCCGGCGTGTGGGGGGGCAGGCCGGGCAGTTCAATGTAAAAAAGCGACGTATCTTTTTCGGGTACACTGCCGGGGTCAAAACTGTTTTGCATCCCCACGCGGTAAAACGGCTGCGCCGCATCCGGGAAATAGATCCAGCTAAAATGCGGCACCTCGCGCGCAATGGCCAAGTGGTACACGGTAATCGGTTGGGCTTCCAATTGCAAGGCGGCGCGTTTAAGCTCGTCGTGCCCTTGTAACAAATTAACCAGCTGCGGCAGCGGAATCGTGCTGACGAGCTGCTCAAAGGTTACTGTTTCCCGGTCGTTTATCCAAGCGGTTTTGGCGGCTAAATTCAGCCGCGTAACCGGGGCGTTTGTGCGCGTATTTTTGACGTGGGCGGCCAACGCTTCCACCAGCGCCCCGCAGCCGCCGTGCCGGGGGTAATAAAACGTGGCATTATATCCTTGCGGGGCAGCGGGTTTTTGCGTGGCACTTTGCAGCATTTCGCCGCGCTGGGGGGCCGGCACAAACGGCCCGCACCACTCGCACGTGAGCTCGCGCAAGGGGCGGCCCCATAATTTTTCATTATAGGGGCGGAAGAATGCTTCGTATAGAGCGTAGCCAAAGGAGCGGATACACCAATCTTCAAAATGTTCCGGTGCGGCGGGCATATTTTGAAGCTGTTTCAGTTCTTCCACGCACAAGGCACGCAGTTCTGGGTGCAGGGCCCACAAGTTGGTTTGAAAAGGGTACGGCACGTGCATCCCGTTGGAATAAACCCAGGCGTGGCGGGTATGTTGGGCCAGGTTTTTACCCAAGAGTTTTTTGACAAGCGTTTTGCCCAGTTGGCTATGCAGGTGTAACAAGTGGCCGCCGTAGTCAAAATGATATCCGTTCACGTACGTGGTAGCACACAGGCCCCCCAAGTGGTCTTTAGCTTCCAGCAACAGATAATCGCGGCAACCGAGCTCTTCCAGTGCGTATGCAGTAGCCAGCCCGGTTATCCCGCCGCCTAAAATTAGCGTGCGTGTGTGGGTAATTTTTGGAGTAACCATAGTAAAAACATTCCTGCGCCTAACGCGCTAATCAGTAACGCTGCGGCGGTATGTGCGGGGGCGCATTGGGTCAGCGCGTACGCAAGTAAATTGCACAACACTCCCGCCGTGGCAAACATCCCCAACATGGCCGCGTTGGAAAAATGTTTATCTTTTTGCAGCCGCAGGACTAAATGGTCCGGGCTGCCTTTTAAAGGGTTTTTACCTTGTAAGAGCCGGGCCATACTCACAAACGCTGTATCCAATAGCGGTACGGCCGCTATAAAAAGTGGGGCGGCGTAGCCGTAGGGGTTTTGCTGGGAATATTGCGTGCCCATGGAAACCGCCGCAATAAAAAATCCTAAAAAAGTAGAACCGCTGTCGCCCAAAAAAATCTTTTTTTGCGCGTGGTTATGCGGCCAAAAAGCCAGGCACGCGCCCAACAGCCCCAAGGCGGCAAAATTGACATACCACAGTTCACCGGGCAGCGCGATTAAAAGCAGTCCCGCGGCACAAATAACAGCCTGGCTTACGCACAGGCCGTCGGCAATATCCAAGAGATTAAACGCGTTGGTAAGGGTGAGCAGCCACAAAAACGTAAGTGCGTAATTGAGCCACGCGGCGGCAAATACTTGCACGTAAACATCGTACGCAATCAAGGTAGCACATGCCGCGGCTTGTACCAACAGGCGCAGATAAATAGGCAGCCCCTTGGGTTTGCGCAAATCGTCCAAAAGTCCCAACGCAAACACCAGCGCCCCTGCCCCCAAAATACCGCGCAAACTGTGCAGCGTGCCGGTGGGGAAATTAGTAATCAAGCGGATAAATACTAAACTGGCTACCGTGCCCGCAAAAATGGCGCATCCGCCCAGCATGGGTACGGCGGCGGCGTGGGTTTTGAGCCCGCCGGGGGTATCGGTTAAAAAGCGGCCCAGGGTGCGCCGCAGCAGCGGTAAACTGCCGGCTGTTACAGCGGCGGCACAAACAAAGGCTAGGATATATAGGACAGTTAACTCCATAAACAGTATAATATCCAAAAGGAGAATTTATGCTTAAACAAATTTTAACATTTTCTGGTGCTTTGTTGCTTTGTGCGTGTGCTACGGGGGGCCTTCGGCAACAAACTGCCGCTTATCCGGATCGCCCCGTGTCTTTTTTTGTGGAAGGCAAAACGCAGGCGGCGTTTAAGGTAATAGGCCAAATGGACGGCCAGGCAACCGACGGTATTTTGACGGTTAAAAAAACCGGGGAAGAACAGTTTGACGTAGCACTGATTGCGGGGGGGTTGTACCGGGTGTTGTCCGCCACGGTAACCCCGCAAGCCGTAACGTACCATTACTTATTTAGCGAAGTAGATAATGCCCTGGTACGTGCGCGCATTACGCAGTTGCTGGATTTGCTTTGCCTGGCGCCCGGCACATACGTGCAAGCGCGCAGTAAAAACGGGCAAACGCGCGTGATGTACAAAGGCCCGCGTGCCAAAACCCTTTACACTTACGAGGGGGGAAAATATCCTGTTTCCGCCCGAACGATTACGACTCTTAACAGTGCCGAGCTGACCTATAGCGACTATATGCCCATTTCTGCCGACGGCACTATTTCCGTTCCGCATGAACTTGTCTACCAAGACGGCAAGATTACCTTAGAATTACAACTTATCAGCTTACGGTAAATTATTGCAAAAGGCCTTTTGTTATATCCCGCACATATCCCGCACAAAAACCTTGCGGGATGACGATGCGGGATGATGGAAAGTGAAAAAAATTGTTTTAGTGCGAAATGGAGCAGAAATATGAAAAGTAGGGGCATGTCTTACATCTATATTTTAACTACCAAGAACAATAAAATGCTTTATATCGGGGTTACCAATCATTTGTCTCGTCGTGTGTATGAACACCGGGAGGGTATGAACGAGGGTTTTACAAAGCGTTTTCATATTAAAAAATTAGTGTATTATGAACAATGGCCTACGATACTGGATGCTATTAAGCGAGAAAAAGTGCTTAAAGAATGGAACCGTCGTTGGAAGAACCGCTTCATTACTAAGTTTAACCCACAATGGAGAGATTTATACGAAGAAATAGGTTTTTAGTGTAGTACTTTTTCTACGTTTTTCGTTTGGCTTCCCTTTTCGTCATCCCGCAGTGTAGTAGTGCGGGATATAAGGGAAGCCTTTCATTATCCCCTTGCCGCAGGGGCGTTTTTTTATTATACTATAGATACAATTTCATCTGTTTTTGGAACCGTATGAAGAATACGGGCTTGGTTTTGTAATACAAAACCTCACGCTAAGCCAAAAACGGCCTATAAAGGCATAACGTAACCGAGCTGATCCCTTGGTTGTGTTATGCTCAATGTTTCCCGCATTTGCGGGAAACTACGGCTGTTGTTGTTTGGGAAGCTTAGCGTGACCCAGCGATAGGAGCCGTTTTTATTGTCCTTCCGGGCAGATAAATTGAAAATAACAATTAGGAGAAAAGTTATGAATATAAAAAACACCTGGCGAGGTTTTACGCAACAAGAAAAAGAGGCCGTTATCTGTTCCCCTTGTGGGGAAAGTGTCGCGCAAGCGACAAAAGAGGGGCAAAATAAGGAAAAAGCCTTATGGCCCCTCCTACCCCGCCTAACGGCGGTACTCCCTCCACAAGGGCGGGAGATGTCCTGGGGTTTTACGCTTATTGAGTTGTTAGTGGTAGTTTTAATCATCGGTATTTTGGCGGCCGTGGCGGTGCCGCAATATCAAAAAACGGTGGAAAAAAGCCGCGTGGCTGAAGCCAAAACTATACTCAATGCCATGCGCAAAAATTATCAGTTGTGTGTGTTGGAGTTCGGGAATAGTGATGACAATGAATGTACGAATTATAGCAAGTTTATTCCGGACCATGTTACAATTGATTTGCCGGGAACATGGGAAACTTTTGACAAATGCGCGTATAATGCTAGTTCTTGTGTGATTACAAAAGATTGGAGTTATGAAACAGATGACCTCGGCAGATTTTATGCGGTCCGTTTAAACCAAGGAAGTGTGAAAGACTCTCCCTATTTATTGTACATCGATTATGCGACAGGCTCTATTGTCTGTTCCAACAGTGAAGCAGACACTTGTGATATGCTTTGCGGAGGAGATTATTGTGAGCCGTAACTAAGCGTTTTTACAATCACAAAAAATCCCCCGCAACGCGTTTGCGGGGGATTTTTACTCATTCGGAGTTAAATTATCTTGCGATAATTATTTCGCCTCTGCGGCCGGGGCAGCTTCGGCAGTTTCTGTAGCGCCGTCGGTCGGTTTTTTAAGTTCTTGCAAGCGAGCGGCTTTGCCGGAGAGCTTGGTCAAGTAGTTCAGTTTTGCGCGGCGCACTTTGCCTACTTTAAGTACTTCAATGCTGTCCACGCGGGGGGAGTGAATAGGGAAAATGCGTTCCACACCCACACCAAAGGAGATTTTGCGCACGGTGAAGGTTTCGCCAATGCCGGACCCCTTGCGGGCAATCACAACACCGTCAAAAGCTTGCAAGCGTTCGTTATCGCCTTCTACTACTTTTACTTTTACACGGACCGTATCGCCCGCTTTAAAAACCGGGATGTTGGTTTTTAAGTTGTGTTTAATTTCGTTAATGTTCATAAATTTTACTTCCTCCGAATTTCCTTTTTTTTGCCCGGCCGGTTGCTTTGGGTTGAGAGGCGTTTTCCAGCAAATCAGGCCGAAACTTCTTTGTAATTTCTAAAGCTTGTGCGTGTTTCCACGCGGCTATTTCTTTATGGTTGCCGTTTAAGAGCACTTGCGGAACCCGTTTGCCGCGCCACACTTCGGGGCGGGTGTACTGCGGGGCTTCAAGCAAATTGCCTTCAAACGACTCGGAAGACGTTACGTCCTCCTTTTTAAAAGTTCCCTTTTGCAGACGCGTAATGGTATCTATCATCACGCACGCGGCTAATTCCCCGCCGGTTAGGATATAGTCCCCTAAAGAAACTTCCAAGTCCACCTCCGGGTAAATTCGGGCATCCATACCTTCGTAGTGTCCGCACACGATAATGAGGTGGCGTTTTTTAGCCAATTTTTTAGCCAGTGTTTGGTTAAATACTTGGCCGCGCGGACTGGTAAGTACCACATACGACGACTTTTTGCGCAGTTTGTTAATGGCTTGGTAGAGCGGTTCTGCCATCATTAACATCCCGGGCCCGCCGCCGTAGGGGCGGTCGTCAATCGTTTTGTGTTTGTCCGTGGTAAACTCCCGCGGACTTAACGTGCCCAGTTTAATTATCCCTGCTTTTTGTGCCCGCCCCACAATGCTGTGGGAAAGGGTTTGTTCAATCAGCTCGCCAAAAGCAGTGATAACGTCAATTTTCATTCGTCTTCCAGCTTCAAAGTAACTTTTTTGTCTTGGCTGGTGGCTGCGGCGGTTAGTACAGTGCGTACCGCTTTAATAATGCAGCCGTTTTTGCCAATTACTCTGCCCTTGTCGGCCACGTCCACTTTGGTGGAGAGGAAAACGTGTTTCTCTTCGGTGTTTTCGTTTACGACCACATTATCGGGCGTAGACGAAAGCGATTTTAAGAGCAGGGTGGCTAACTCTTTCACAAGTCCCCCTGGTTATTTAGCGCTGGCTTTTTTAATCAAGCTGGCTACGGTTTGAGAGGGTTTAGCACCCACTTTCATCCAATATTCCACACGCGGCATATTGAGTTTAATTTGCTGCGCGGCTTCCGGGTTGCACGGGTGATATTGGCCAAGCACTTCTTTGGCTTCGCTGCCCACGGCGGATTTCTTTTCAATCGCCACGACTCTGTATTGCGGCTGGGCTTTTTT
>CAMVRX010000040.1 GCA_947170005.1 uncultured Elusimicrobium sp. | reverse complement strand
GGGTTATACAAACGCTGCACCTGCGCAGGCTTAGCGTGAAATGTGCCCGGCACCGTCGGCCGGAGCACATAGCTCACCCGCACCGTTCCCGCGGGCAAGCGGTTAATAAAGTAGTTTGTGTCGCCGTCGCGCACTTCGCGGTACATGGCTACCGGGTTCCACGTCCAGCCGCTGGTGAGGTCGGCACTTTCAAAGCCGGCGGGCTTGGGGTCGCTAAGCAGCACGTACTCAAATGCACTGTCCGTGGTAAGCGTGAGCTGCACTTCTACTTCGTCGGCTACTTTGATTTCGTCCATATCTTTTACCGGGCGCAGCTTTTGCACGCCGTCTTGCGTGAAACGCACAAAATACTCGCGCGAGACGTTAATCACGCCCTTGGGCGAGGCTTTGGCTTGCGCGGTGGTGTAAATCACATTAAGCGAAGCAAAATCGGTCATCTTGCCTTGCTTATTTACCTGGGCCGTGAAAGCGGCGGGGGTCAGTTGCGTGCTTTGTTTCGTCCAGCGCAAATCTTCCGTCCAGTCAAACGGCTCAAACGTGCGTTTCTCTTGCGTGCCCGCCCAGCTGATTTGGTAGGTAGTGGGGGAGGACAGGGCTCCTTTGGCTTGCATCACGTCCAAGAGAGCAAACACGGCTTGCGCCGCCGCGGACGGGTTTTGCCAGCTGGTTACTTGGCGGTTAAACAGCAACCACTGCACCATGGGGTCAATTTTGTCCGACTGCGGGCGCATTTCCAGCAAGGTTTTCAAAGTGGCGGTTTGGGTGGAAAGCGTGTCTTGGTACCAAACCCAGCTTTGCGCTTCGGGCGCAAAGTATGCCCCGCTCAGCGGGTTATATTGCATGCGCGCAAGCACTTTGTCCAAGTATTGGTTGGCCTTGACGTCGTCGCCCAAACGGTGGTACACCGCGGCCGCGTAGATTTGCCCCAAGGGCGTCATAAAGCGCGATTGTTTGTCGGCGTAATTCACCCATTTCTGTATATACGGCTTAGCGGCGGCCACTTGCGCCCAGCGGGCCGGGAAGGCCGAGAGCGTGTACGCCGCATACAGCGCGTAGGAAACGGACGAAACCGAGCCCTCTTTATCTTCCTGCAGGGTGCGCTCAATTTGCGGTACGATATAGGCTAGGGCTTTTTCCGCCGGGGCTTGCGGGACGTCCGCCCCAAAGCGCACCGCCTGGCTAAAGCTATCCAGCGCGCGCAGCGTTAAATAGGTGTCCTCGGGTCCGCCGGCAAACCAGCTAAACGAACCGTTGGCATTTTGAAAACGCAAAATGCGGGTGCGTTCCTGTTCTAACCGCGCGGACACAATTTTATCGTCAAATAAACTAATGACGTTGGCCGCCGTTTGCCCTTGCGACAAACGCAGCCAGGGCGTTTGCGTGAGTAGGGTCAGTCGCAGCGGGTCGCTCTCGTTCCACGGGGCTGTAACCGTGCTGCGTTTGGGCAGTTTTTTGACGGCGGTTTTGAGCGCGGGGTATGTGCTGTAGAACTGGTTTACCACCGCCAGCGGCACGTAGCGGTTTAAACAGGAAACCAAATCGTTATGCGGCGAGCTGAGTAAATTGGGCATGGTGTTTAAGACCGATAACGCCAGCGAAGGATGTACGCTTAAGGCGGCGATTTCGGCCCGGACATCTTTGACCCCGTCCAACTCGGTAATTTGCAGCGTGTTGGCGCCGTTTTTAAGGGCCGTGTGCGCCGAGGCCAACAAGCGCGACAGAGCCGGGAACACCGGCAGCGTGCGCTGTTCGCCGTCGCTGTCTTGGCCCAAGCGGGCCACGGCGGTTACTTCGTACAAACCGGGGGCTTGCGGGGCCGTCATTTCCCAGGACACGTAGGCCGTAGAGTGGGCTGCCACGGTTACGTTTTTGGTTAGCGTGCTGACACCAAACGCCGGGGCTTTGTTTTGTTTGTTTTGCGTGATAGAAAGCGTAACCGGCACGGTAATTTTGCGGGATGTGCTGTTGGTAACCGAGGCTTGCAAAATGCCTTTGTCCTCTTCGCGGTAGAAGCGCGGCAAGTGCAAGCGCACCATAAAATCTTTGCGCGTAATGAGGTTAGCGCTCAAGGTGCCCAGCTCGGCATTTTTGCTCAGCACGTAACCCAAAATATTCCATGTAGTAACGCTCTGCGGCAGCGTAAAGCGCAGCGTGCCTTGGCCGTTTGGCAACGGGAGTTGGGCGTTAAAATAGGCGGTTTCGGCAAAGTCGGTGCGGATGGTGGGTGTGTCGGCAGCGGTTTCTTCGTTTACCGCGGCAGCATAGACGCCACCCCCCATATCGGTGGCCTTGCTTTCTAAAGTGTCCAATCCGAAAGCGGCTGCGTTTGACACAGCTTCGTCCATCAGCGCTCTGGGCGCTGCGGCTGCTTTGAGCATCATGCCCCCGCGGGTGGCACCAAACGTGTTGTACGCCAAGCGCTGCATGACCAGATTGAGCGAAGGCAACAGAGGCGGCTCTGGGTACGTGTTTTTGGTTTCCCGGTCAAACACGGTGGTTGCGTGCGCCGCTAAATGGCTGGTGCGTACGTCGGGGAAAATCCGGTAAGAGGGGAATAAGTTTTCCAGCGTAAACGGGTTTTCTTTGGGGGCGTAATAATCCAGCGATTTGTCATAGACCGTCAAACTGGCTTGCGCCGGGACGGGCCCATTGGCATTTTGGGCGGTCAGTTTCCAGTTGACGCTTTGGCCGGGTTTGGCCACTTGCGGCGCGCTTAAATGAACGGTCAGCTCCTGGTTGTTAAACGGAACCGTGAGCGTGGTGCTGCCTTGGTAGAACTGGTAGTTGCTGGCCCCAAACCACGTAAGGCCCACGCCGCCGCGGTTTTGCTCGGTAACCGGGTACTCATAAATGCTGACCCCGCCGGGTAAAAGCTCGCTGGCGGCCACAAATTGTTCGTGCTGGTACACTTCCAGGCGCTTGGAGCCCAACAGTGCGCTGCTGCCCAAAAGCACGCGGGCCGTTTCCCCGGGGTAATAGGTGGTATGCTCGGGCAAGGTAACCGCGGGCAGATTAAGCTTGGAATTTTTCTGCGCGACGACAAACACCAGGTTTTGGGTTTGGGCTTGCGGGGCGGAGAGCGTCAAGCGGTAAATCCCTTCGGCCACGGCGGGTAGCTCTACGGCCTGGGCGCCGGGCGTTTTAAAAGCAAGCGTTTGGGTAGAAAGAACAGCCTCCTCCGGGGCGTTTTGGTACCAGGCGTCTAAGGTATCTTTTTCGTCTTCTGTGTTAGGCGTGTCTTTTACACGGCTTAGGCGCAAGGTAACGGTGCCGGTAATGGCTTTGCCGTCGGCATCGGTCAAGGTAATGTCGGCCAGTTTGGCGGACGTATATGCGCGGTAGAACCCTTGGGCAAAGTCCGCTTTAAACAAGCGCGGGTATTGGCTGACCCGGTAGGTACGGCGGGTGTCAATGGCGCGGCCGGTTTCGTCATACACTTCGGCCTCTACGGTGTATTGGGCGCCCGTCTCTTCTTTGCGCCGGATTTGCGGGGTAAAAGAGAGGGTAAATTCGCCCTTGTCATTGGTTTGGGTTTGCCCTTGCGTGATAACCTCGGGCGCGTGTATTTCCCACTGCCGCCACCAGTAAAAGGGCGGGATATATTCCCGGCGGGTGACGGTATATTTAACGGTGGCTCCTTGCAGCGCCATGCCGGTATAATACTTGGCTTGGCCGCTAATTGTGCCTTTTTGGCCGTAGGCCAGCGGGGCGGTGGGGTCGTTTAACGTAATTTCATATTCGGGGCGTTTATATTCTTCCACTTGAAAACTGTGATAGGTGTGGTAGGTGCGGTTGTTGACTTTGCCGGAAACCTGCACCGAAAAATGCCCCAGCATCACGTCCTGTCCGTCCGGCAAAGTAAATTGGGTTTGGGCCGTGCCAAAGGCATTAAGCGGCACGGTGGCTTGGTAAATCTGCTTGCCCGAGGCGTTATCTACTTTAATTTGCACGTCTTTATTAGACAGTACGTTCAAGCCGCGCGGCGTTTTTTCAAACGCTTGCACGGACACAAACACCTTTTGGCCGGGGCGGTAGATGGCGCGGTCGGTCTGCGCAAAGAGGCGTACCGGCTCCTGGGTATAGTAGTGAAAATAGGTGCTGTTAGGGGTAAAGGCGGCATTGGCTTGCTGTTGGGCCCACACGTTTACAAAATGGGAATTATGGGCGTTGTAGTTGACCTCAATGGGGCGTTTGAGGTGCGCAGTACCGTCCGTGCCGGTAGTCAGTTGGGTGCGGGTGCCTTTCCACTCGGTAATAATATCCAGCCGGGCGGCCGGCGCGGGTTGGCCGGTTTTCAAGTTTACGGTGTAGAAGTGAAAGACGTCGGGCGTGTAAGTGTGGGGCTGGCTGCGCAGCGTCCAGACGTATTTGTCCGGGTCGTCCTGGATGGCGGCTGTTACAAAAAGGGCCAGGTCGGTGATGTTGATAATCACCGCGCTGGCGGGGGCTTGTTGGGTATTAAAATCCGTCCGGGGGCTGGCTATAACGGCGTAGAACCCCGTGTCCAGTGCGGGCAGCGTTAAAGTGGCCGTGTTTTCAAAATAAGCCTTGGGATAGGTTAGGGAAGTTTGGGCGGTTTTATAGGGCTTAGCCGACGAGAGCAAGGCCGCAATATCCTGCTGGTTTAATTGGGTCAAGCTGTTCCATTCGTTGAGGGTGCGCCCGTTGCGGTGGTTGCGGTAAAAATTTTCCAGTTCCGCTTTCGTAACGGGATAGATGCGGGCATACACGTTGGGCACGTTGCGCGCTTGTAAGGTCAGCTGCGGCTTCTGCGGCTGCAAGGCGGCGGGGAGCGCGCGAAGCGAAAGTTCTTGTTTGGTAATGCGTTCTTTTAGTTCTTCGCATTTGGACGTATAATAGTTGCCCGCCAGCGATTTGAGGGCGTAGTTGCACACATCCAGCGCGCCGGCGCGGTCGTCTTGTTTAAAAAGCAGGTCGGCTGTTTTATAGGCGGCGTAGGATTTGCCGTACACGGCGGCGGGGCTAGCCAAATAGCCTTTTAATTTATTCCACAACCCGGTTGCTTTTTTGTAACCGCTCAGCACGTTTAGCTGCGTAAGGGCGGCGTGCAGGGCTTTTTCTTTGTCGGCCAGTTCAAACAAAGACGGTTCATCAAAGGGGAGCAAAATAAAATCGGTCTGCCAAAAAATGCGGGCGTTTTGGCGGCCGGTGCCTTCCAATAAATAAGCGGTTTGCAAGATAGAGGCCAATTTTTCGGCCCGGTTTTGCTGGGTGGCAACCGGCTTGGCGGCGCCGTCCAAATAAGGGCGGGGGGAAACGTCCGGCAGCGCCGGGTTTTGACGCATAAGCCAGGTGCGCCACTGTTGGGTGGCAAAGTCAAACAAGGTGGGGATACGGCGCGTGTCGGTATCTTTTAAGTTTAAGATGAGGTTTTCTTGCTCGATCGGGGCGTTGATAAGCGCACTGCGCAGCGCCCACACATGTTCATAATCTTGCTCTACTTGTTGGTTCCACTGCTCGCGGGTCCACTGGTCTTTGTCCTGGTTGTTTTCAATTTCGCGCGTTTGCAAAATGCGGCGGTACTGGTTGGCGGTTTGCTGGGCCATTTGGATGCGGTAGAGCAAAAAACGGGCTTGCCACACGGGGTCTTGCGGGAGGGGATAGTCCAGCATGGTTTTGGCGGCTTGCAGGTATTTGCCCTGGCTGTACTGGCACGCGGCCAAACGCAGCTGGGCTTGTAAAAGCTGCGAACCGGTAGCGGTGGGGAGGATTTTTTCATATTCCCGTTGGGCGGAGGCAAAGTCGCCGTCCTGGTAGAATTTTTCGGCCTGTACAAACCCCTGGGCTTGCAGGCTGACTACTGCAAAAAAAGCAAAACACGCCAAAATATATTTTTTCATAAATTCTCCTATACGTTTATTGTAACAAATTAAGAGAGAGGGGTCCTGTTTGGATGTATTTTTTGCATTTTCGGGACCCCTCGCGGGGGATAACTAAAAAATTTGGGGAAAATGATTTGCGCGGGCTTGCCGACCCTGGAAGGGGCTTGACTTGTTTTTTTTTTTTGATATCTTGGGATTATGTTGTACACAGGAGAAAATAAAATGAAAGATAACAAGGTTGTAAGCTTACTCAACACCCCCTCATCTGCCCTCCGGGCATCTTCTCCCTCCAGGGGCGAAGTGAACAGGGTGCGGGGTTTTACGCTCATTGAGCTGTTAGTGGTCGTCTTAATTATTGGTATTTTAGCGGCGGTAGCGGTGCCGCAATACCAAAAAGCGGTGCGCAAAGCACGTATTGCCGAGGCCAAAGTATTATTAAAATCAGTGGTGGATGCTACGGATATGTTTTATTTGGCAAACGGAAATGATGCTGAAATTAACATAGAAAACTTAGATATAGATGTTCCGTCCGAAACAAAAAATTGGACGATTTATGTCAACGAATGTGCTGCTGGTGACAATGGAAAAGTCGGTTGCAGCATGGAAGCATCTCCCAAATGGGAAAGTGGCTATTATATTCAATATGATTCCGTTAATTTTTCGGGTGGACCGGAGAAAGATGTTTTCGCTGGAAAATTTCTTTGTCATGACGACTGCACAAACATCTGCAGTGGGTTGAGTTCTAATCAAATTGTAGATGACGGTGATAGTTGTGCATATGAACTATAAATAGAAAAATCTGCATCATACAATCCCCCGGCAAGGGGCCTTTTTGTGTCCATCAAAAAAAGACGTCATGGCAGACTTGATCTGCCATCTTCCACGCATGCCGTTTTACAAGTATAACGGTAAACGACAACAACAAGCGTTGAAGATCCCGGATCGAGTCCGGGATGACGTCCTATTTAATACCGGCAAACAGGATGTTGCTCACGCAACATTGTCAGGCAGTGCCTGACCTACAACGGCAACGGTTGCTGTCCGCCACATCACCGGGTAAAATGTTCAGTAGGCTGATTTGTCAGATTTGGAGATTATTTACGCCGTAAGTTGCCCGAAGGCGTAGCAGCGCTACGTCGAGTTGGCAAGTCGGCGTAAAGAAGCCCAAATGTGGCAAATTGTTGCCTGGAAAACGAGTCAGGTTTCAAACACTTTACGTATTTGAAACCTGACCGTTAAAAACGTCACATCACCGGGGAGTTGTTCTCACATCTTTTCGGGGGCACTTACGCCAATAAACTCCAATCCCTTCTTAATCCGCTCCGCCACCCGCTGGCAAATAAACAAGCGGCTGGCCGTCAACGCCGGGTTTTGGTCGTCCAATACGTGGCAGTTGTCATAAAACGCGTGGAACAGGCCCGCCAACTCCACCAGGTACGTCGTCAAATGGTGGGGGCTCAAATCGGCCACGCAGCTTTCCAATACCGGCTTAAACCAAACCAGTTTTAAGAGTAGCGCCCGCTCTTGCGGCGTCAGCGGCGTAAGGGCCGTTTGTGCTTCGCTCAAGTTTTTTTCTTTAGCGGTCTCAAAAATAGAGCAAATGCGCGCATGAACGTATTGCACGTAGAAAACCGGGTTTTCGTTGGTGCGTTTTTTGGCTAAATCCATATCAAAGAGCATGTGCGCGTTGGGCGTGCGGCTGGCAAAAAAGAACCGGCACACATCCGTGCCCACGTCGTCCATCAGTTCGCGCAGCGTAATAAAGTGGCCCGCGCGTTTGGACATTTTCACTTGCTCGCCGTGCTCGGTTAGGTGCACAAGGTGGCGGATAATCGGCACGAAGGTTTTTTCGTCGTGCCCGAGGGCATGTACGGCGGCTTTCATGCGTGGTACATAGCCGTGGTGGTCGGCGCCTAAAATATCAATTAAAGTGGTGTAGCCGCGGTCGTACTTGCTTTTGTGGTAGGCAATATCGGCCATAAAATACGTCGGGCGGCCGTCTTTGCGTACCAGTACGCGGTCTTTATCGTCCTGAGCTTCTTCGTCCTGGGTGGAGCCGAACCAAACAGCCCCGTCTTTTTCGTACGTGTAGCCTTTTTCGGTCAAAAAGGCAACGGCTTTTTTAGGTGCGTCCTCTTTGTGCAGGTCGGACTCGCGGAACCAGCGCGTAAAATCTACGTGAAAATCTTTCATGTCTTGCTGCTGGGTTTTAAGCAGTTCTTCCATGGCCCAGCGACCGTAGTTTTCTTCGGGCAAATCCGCCGGGATGCGCTTAGCCAGGTCCACCAGGTACGAGCCGTGATACCCGTTCTCGGGCGGTTCTTTGCCTTCTTTGCGGGCTTTTAAGCTCACAGCCAGCAGCTCGGCCTGGTTGCCGGCATCATTGACGTAATATTCGCTGTCGCACTGGTAGCCCAAAGCGCGGTGGATTTTAACTAAACTGTCGCCCAAACTGGCGCCGCGCCCGCTGGCTACGTGCAAGGGGCCCGTAGGATTGGCGGAGACAAACTCAATTAAAATTTTTTGTTTGTTTTGTTCGTTGGCACGGTCTTTAATGCGCCGGTCGGCGGCGGTATCAATGATAAATTTATCTTCCAGCATCAGGTTGATAAACCCGGGGGGGACCGGGGTAGCGGTCGCTACGCCGGTTACTTCGCTAATGACTTTGCAGGCTTCCTGCGCAATAGCCAGGGGGTTCTTGTGCAGTTTTTTGGCGGCTGCCATCGCCCATACGAGCGAAATATCCGCCCCGGTATGCGCGGGGGCGGGGGCAAAATCTACGGCGGGCAACTCTTGCCCTTTGAAGTATTCTGCGTTGTTAAGTTTAAGGGTAATATCTCTTTTTAGTTTTTCTAGCATGGTTATTTCTTCTTAGCGGCTGGTTTTCGGGTGGTTTTTTTAGCCGGAGCTTTCTTTTTAGCGGCGGGTTTTTTAGCCGTTGCTTTTTTAGCCGTCTTTTTGGCGGGCGCCTTTTTAGCGGTTTTTTTAGCCGGAGCCTTTTTAACGGGTTTGGTAAA
>CAMVRX010000039.1 GCA_947170005.1 uncultured Elusimicrobium sp. | reverse complement strand
GAAGCCCGCCAGGAGGCCGATGCCCAAGCGGCCGAGGAAGAATTTGCACAAGAAGAACAGGGAGAGGCCGGGTCCGGAACGGATGAAACGGCCTCCGCAGCCTCTTCGTCCAATTCGTCCGGTGGCCGGGGCCGGGGGTACTCAGGCGGTGGTAGTGGCGGCGGAAAAACACAAATCAATCAGTTGGGTTCGGCCAACCGTCCGTCCTCAGGGGGGAGCTCCTTTGGGGCTACCTACGGGCCGACTGGTGATTTTAGACAGTTAAAAAGCCGGGAAAACAAAGGGAACGAAACGCCTGCCGCACTTGAAACAGGCAATGCGCGCAAGGCACTCTCGCAGTTTCATTCGGGCACGTTAGCCGCCCGCAGGTATAAGGAAAATCAAATGACCGGGGCCCGCAAGGCCTTGATGGGCGGCAATGTAGCCGGGGCTGGGGATGGTAACGCAGTAGGTATTGGCGGTGGCGGTTTAACCATTGACCCGACTGCTCCTCCGCACTCTACCGATTTAGCCCCCATTGAAAAGAAGGTCAGCGACATGGCCGACCCGGAAGATAAAAAAGATGACGAGGATGACAAACTCAGCTTTTGGGAACAGCTGGGGCAAGATTTAATCCGTGAGGCCGCCACCCGGATCGTCAGTTCCATTGCGGAAGGGGTGGGGGACACGGTTAAGGGAGCCATTACTGGCAAACAAGCTCAATATGCAGCCCGCAAACAAGCCAATACGGAAATCTATAATGCAGTTCATTCGGGCATGAGCGCGGAAGCCGCACAAGCTAAGTACGGTATTTCTGAGGAGCAATACCGCATGTATGCCGAGGCTTCTTCTCCCAAACAAACGTATAAGTATTCGTACACGCTCAAGGATGGTACTAAAGTGGACGGGGGAAAACGTGCCGGATACACCAACCAGGCGGGTGATGATGCTTGGGCCGAGGCCCGCGCTAAAGCTGCAGAAGATGCGGCAAAACGCCGTCAAGCTGAAGCGGAAGAAAGAGCGTGGAAGGCAAAATATCAAACTACCCAGCAAAGTACGGGTACGGCTAGCGGAACGAATTAAATCAGATTTTAGGAGGAACCTTTTATGAACATTTTTAAATGGCTCAAAAACAAAGCGGGCAAAGTCCCCGTAACGCTCGTCCAAGCGGCCGGTATCACGGCCGTGGTGGGGGCGGCCGGTTTTGCCGCGATGAATTTTTTAAGTTCCCCGGCGGACAACAACAATACCTTTATTCCGCCTTCTGCCACGGGGGAAGTGGTGTATGTGTCCCAAGGGGGCGGCGGGGGAACGTATGAGTCCAACGGCGAGGTTGGTTCCTCGTTCCGTGCGGCCCCGTCGCGTGCTATCCAACTTACCAATCAGCAAGAGGAACGTGCCCAACAGGCCCGCGCGCTGGAAGCTTCTTCCCAGCAGTCGTATGGCGGCGCAGAAGTACCTGCGGACGGCCCAAACCCGCGTGCGTATCAGTTATCCAACGGCGACTTAGGCCTGGGGATGGGTTCCGGTCAGGACAAACAGCTCAACAGTTCTTTGGATACTTTTTCTACGATACAAAACCAATTAAAAGGCGTAACCGACGCCGTAGCTGCCGCCGGGCAAGGGGCTCCGGCCGCCGGTGGTGCGGCGGGTTCCGGTCCCAAGGGTGCACCTAAACCCGGGGAAACCCGGGGCAGTGCGGCCCAGTTAGCCAGTGCTTCGCACAATTGGGGCGAAGGCGGTTTGACCCGTGCCGGCGGCGGGGGGAGTGGTTCTTCTAACGCATTTGTCGTGCAAGATAGCGGTAAAAACCCGGGCAGTTCCGCAGCGGTAGGCGGTTTGCAGGCGGCCGGTGATGCTATTGCCGATGCCCGTGCGGCTATGAACTCCATGCAAGAGGGCAACCGTTTACGCGCCCAAGCCCGTTTTGGTAAAAGCGAAAATCTAGGGGAAGACCATGATGCCAACGTCCAGCGCCCTCGCCGGTTCAAAGGGGCTAAGGATGAGTTGGAATGGATCCGCAAACAATCGGCCATGATTGCAGCCAACAACACCAACGCCGCCAACGAAGGCGGGGTGCCGTTTTTAGCCAGTACCCGTATTTCCGGCGGCCTTACGGTGGATGGGGAAAATGTCACCACCGGGCAAGGTGCTTCGTCGGGTGATTTGAACGGCAATTTTAACCGTACCATGGGGGCTATCGGGGCCCGATTAGATGGTTTTCAAACCGATGACCTGGAACAACGGGAAAAATCCCGGGCGGATTTGCTCAAATGGATGTGGTGGGCATTTCCCACCGCGTTGGTAGCTTTTCCGCTCATTGCGCGCTTGAAATTCCTGTCCGATATATTAAGAAAAAGTGTATGGCCGGCTACCGTGGCCTTGGGGTGGGCCCTTCTTGCGGCGGCTGTAGTTATATACGCTGTGGCGATGTACCCGGTGTTGCGATTGTTGTCGGCCTCTATTGAGTATGCAGAAACTTGGGGTGGGGACGGTTTTTCCACCTTTGCCGGGGTTTTATCCGGTGTGTTAGCGGTGGGTTTATCGGTCAGTTTGCTTATTCCCATTGTTGGCAAAGCCCTAGCGGGGGTAACCAACTGGATTATGATGGGGACCGGCTTAGGCATCGGGTTAGGCGGCGCCGGAATTTACAACATGCTTTCTAACCAGGCCGGTTATGAAGAAGAGGTAAACGCTGCCGAGCAAGAAACCCAGGAACAAATAGAAGACGAGCAAAAAGCCAAAGAAGACGAATGGAAAAGCCAAAATGGAGGTAACCAATGAAGGCACCGCAACAAACTCAGCCGCCGGTTCAGTTACCTTCCGCACGTTTCGTGTGGACCTTTCGTCTGGTGTTATTGGGGCTTTTTATCCTATGGTTGGCGGGGGGACTGTACTTGCAATATCGTGTAGACGAGTTGAGCCAACGTATTGAACGCAAAAAAATAGAAGCGGCCCGGCGCGAAGAGTTTTTACGCCGCGGGGCGCAGTACCAGCAGCAGCTCCAGGAATTTGAGCAGCGTTCCCGCAGCCGCACCTTAGATGGTAGATAGGAGGAAATATGAACATCTTTAACTTATTAAAAAATACCCGCGGGGCAATCAAAGCCCGTAATGCTCTGCTAATTGCCGGGGCCGCCGGGGCCGTATTTGCCTATACGGTTAATAATGAAGCCCAAAAACAAGTCCGCGCCGAGCGGCAAACCCGCTCTATTTCTAATATTGCTTCCACCGCACCGCAAGCCGGGTTACACCGCCACAGCGGGGCGTTGACTTCCATTAACGTATCCGGCGGAAATACTCCCTTTGCCACGCCCGAAGAACGTGCCGCATTTGAAGGCGGCGCCTTGGCCCGCTACGAGGCTAACCAACGTGCTTTGGGCGGCTTGGACGCTTCAGTAGGCCGTGCAGCCCAGTTTGGGGAATCGGACGGTTTAAATACCGGGAACCACGATGTAAATTTTGCGCCTGCTGCCTTAGAAACGGGCAACCCCAACGTACCGTTTACCCGCAGCGCACCCGGCGGGCAAACGCCGGACGGTTCCGGGGCGGGTGGCTCAGCGGGGTTTACCCCGGTAGCGCCGCCGCATACTTCCGGCAGTAGTTTTAGTGGTACGGGCGGTATTGTCGCTTCGGGCGGTGGCAGCGCTGCGCGGGCCGAAGGGCCCCGCTTGTCCGGCACAATGCCCGGCGGTAATAATTTTGTTTCCCAGCACGGGTTGGACGGCTCCTTGGCAGGCGGCCGGGGGACGGCCTCTTTTGACCACAACCGCCGCGGAGGTTTCACGCGCGGCCAAAACGGCAAGGGGGACCGCAATGAACTCAAAGACATTTTAAAACGCTCAGCGCAGGCCGACCGTAATGCGCATGCTTCGGCCAACGAGGGAGGCCGGGCCTTCTTGGCCAATTCACAAAATTCCGGCGGTGTAACGGTGGACGGTGCCGGAGACCCCGAAAGCAGCGGTTCTTCGCCCGATTTAGCCGATCCTTCCGGGCACAAAATGCGTGCTATCGGCAACCGCCTGGACAACCAGCAAGAATTATTAGAAGAACGCGATGCTGAGCAAAATGCTCTTATTTGGCAATTACTGGCCACGGTGGTGGGGTCTATCGCGGCGATGTTTGCCCTGTCTTGCATGGTAGGTTTGAAGAACAGCAAGCCGCTGATATACTGGATTATTGCCGGTGCGATTACGGCGGTTGTAACGGGCTTTAACGCCTGGCTATTTGGCCGCGCGGTCAAATTTATCGACCGTTTCGGTTCGTTGGGTGGTACAGCCATTGCCAAGATTGCTTTAATCATGTCTCCGCTGATGGTGGCAGGGGTGGTATATACCATGATTAAGCCGGAAGCATGGTCGGGCTTACTCAAGAATATTGGGGCCAAGCTTAAAGCCGCCTTTGAGCCGGTGGGGCTTGTTACTAGTCAGCTGACCGGAGCCATTACGCAAGCATTTAGCGAAAAGAAATAAACTATGAGCCCAAGACCTCCTAATCCTCCCAACCCAGTTCCGGAAGAAGACCTCTCCCGGCATGATAATTTTCAGCCGATTATTGCCGAAAACGGGCTCATCCGTAACCCCCGGAGGGGCGAGCCGGAAGTATCTTTTGATGATATCCCGTTGCAAGATTTAGTACAGCTGCGCCACGCGCAAGAGGAACAAGCACAGTCCCCGGTGCAAGAGGAACAACCTGCGGTGCAAGAGCCTGCTCAGGCCGAGGTGCAGCCGTCCGTTTCCCAACCAAACGAGCCACCCGTCTTTGCACCCGAGCCGTTGGTTCCCGCGCAGCCGGTGCCAGGGCCGCAGCCCGCAGTTCAGCCCGAAGAATTTGATACCACGTTTGCTATTTCCCGGCAGGACCGTCCTACGGTGGATTTGGGGCCTGCCCCGGCTTCTGCGGCGCCGGAAGAACCGGCCTCAGCTGTGCAAGAAGAGGTAGAGGAGCGTGTGCCGTTAGCCCGCGCCGCTCAGCCCCCCAAAACGTCCAAGCAGCCGCCACAGCAAGCCCGCCAGCCGCGCAAACACCGCCGCTGGCCGTGGGTAGTGCTTATTTTAGCCTTTTTATTCTTAGGAACTATTACCGGAGTGATGCCGGTAGAGCGCATCCCGCTTTTGCGTAGTTTAGCCTATCAAATGGGTTTTAGTAAGGCCGATACCAGCCGGATGTCTTTTTTACGGGCGCTGCTTACGTGGACGGACAAAACTATCGGTTTGCCCGGCCAATGGGGGAGCGAGCGCGCCGGAGGTTTTGGCAGCCTGGCTGCCGAAGGGGAGGGCTTTTCGCCCTTTGGCATGCAGGCCGATAATCCCGGTCGGACGGCTCTTATGGATATGAACGCGCTTCGCAGTTTACAGCAACGCCGCGGGCAAATCGTGGACGGCGTGCGCGGCGCCGTACAAATAACCCCAGGCAACGAACAGTCTGCCGTGGGCCCGGCCGCCTTGCCCGACGGCGCAGCACTTAGCGCGCAAACCGAGGCCAACCAAGCCGGCGGGGAAGTGTTTTTTGGGAGCGATAACTCCGCTCTAAACCGCGATTTTTTGGATGGGTACGATTCAGTCAACACCCTTAAACGGCGCGCTAACCCGCAAATTGTCAACGGGCACCAAATCAGCTGGCTCAATATGACGGCCCAACGGCTCTTAGGGGCCAACACGGGGCTAAACGGGATCAACCGCGAACTGCTGAGCAACAAAATGGGCTGGGATACCCTGTTTGAAGACATTGGGGACAGCAAACCCCACCGGGATTTGTACCACGCTTGGATTACCAGCCGTATGTCTAAATATACTTCCAATTTAATGCTCAAAAAATCCCTGGCCGATTCCAGCTTTTTAGGGGCGGAAATTAAAGATACGGCTGCTAACGTGCTGGAGTTTGGCGGCGTGCATATTGATTCGGACTCGTTCAACCAGGACCAAAAAGCCTGGCAAGAATACCTGGAATTTGAAAAGCGCTGCAAAGAAGAAATCCGGGACGGTGGCGGCAAACAAGTACAAGATGCTATAGACACGTTTAACGAGCTGTTTTCGGAAACTAACCCCCACGCACCGGGCAATGTGTATTTTCCGTCTAACTGCCAGGATGCATTGACTACTTCCTACTCCCAAAGTGCCTTTTACCGCCGGGGAATCCGGGCAATCCGCGCGGCTTGTTACCAAATGCAAGCCGGCTATGCCAGCCTGAAAGAAAAGTGCCTCATGCAAGTAGAAGAAAAAGAAAACCGCTGCGACGATAACGAAAAAGTCGGCAATTTAGAAACGCGCTACGAGGGCACATACGTGGCCTTCCAGGTCGATTGCCGCCACCGCTATTGCACCGAAAAACACGCCGACCAGGACATTAACGAGTGCCTCAGCCAGGCCGAGCAAACCAAACCCGCACAGTGGGGGGCCCTGTGGCCCGAGGCTGACCGGGCGCTTTTTAGCGGGGATATGGAAAGCACGCTACTGGCCGATGTGGGCGGTGCGCAGGAGTATTTCCCGCAGATGTTGATTGACCAGGATTACGAGGACGAAACCCATAACGCGTACATTACTATTACCAATACTATGGATAAAAACCAAGCGATGTAAAAAAGGGCCTTGAAAAAATGAGAATTAGTTGTATAATAAAGGTAAGAGGTATTTTAGGATAAGTTGTTGTGCAATGGGGAACCAGTTGCACGCAACGCGTAATTTATTTATGGTTCCCCGGGGTGTTTCCCCGGTGCAGTACAAATTGTTTTAGTTCAATAGGAGGCTTATATGCCAGAGGAAAAGAAAGACAGTTTCACCTTTAGCGATAAGATTAAAAACAACAAGCCGGCTGCCGGCAATAAATCTTTCGCTAAATCTTCCTCCAAAGTTGGAAGAGACGGCAAACCGAAACAAACGCTTTTTGAGCGTACACGCCGGGATGCCCCGTTCTTCATTGCTGCTTTAGTGGCCTTGCTGCTGCTGCCGTTTTTGTGCAAGTTTAGCGGGCAAGCCAGCGAAGAACCTTTAGTGTCTACCGCCAATGAGGATACCGCGTTCGACCCGGACCATTACGGTTTTGATACCGCCATGCTGGAAGACCCGGACGGGCAAATTGCCCAGCTCTCGGGGCGCGATGCGCTGGATCTGATTAAAGGCTTTGGCGGCGACCAGGAAGAAGACTATGGCCGTGACGATTTGGATCTGGATGCTTCGGCCGATTATTCTTCGCAGGCCGAGGGTGAATACGCGGCCGAAAAGCATGCCTCCTCGGAAATGGACGTGGAAGAAAACACCACCAACATTTATAAACGCCGTGCCGGGCGTAATACCCGCAGGGCATTTCGCCGTACCAAGGTGGGCACTTTAAATTCCAGTCAGCTGCCGCGTTCCAGCGGGGGCCGTTTGGGTGTGCCCAATTACGGCGGCGGTTTGAAAGAGGCGGCCAAAAAGGTAAAATCCGGCACGCCGGTAGCGCCGCCTAAACCCGTTTCGTTGCAGCCGCTGCGCGCAGCCGGCCCGGCCCGTTCTTCCTTTGGGCAAGGGGCAGGCCAAGCCGCACGGCGCAGTAAAGACAACATGGGTAAAGCCAACGCCGTAGAAGCGTTGCGCGATTCCTACGTCAAACCCGTGGACCCCACCCGTTTTGGCGGGTTGGATCTGTTTGGCGGCGGTCCCGGTGGCGGTAACGGCGGTTTGAACCGCAACATCAACGTCGGCAAGGGTGAAACGCCGTGGTGGTGGGACATGATGAAAAACCGCATGCAGCAGGAATGGCAGGCGCAGTTTGACCGCAAATGGAAATGGATTAAATGGTTTGACGAATGGGCCTGGAACATCTTAAAAGGCCTGGCCAACTGTATTGTAACAGGGAACGAGGACGGAGATCCTAATACGTTCTTAGGTCATATCGGTGATGAGGCTGGTTCTATTGGCAAAACGGAATGTTGTGGTATCAATGAGGAAGAATGGAAAGTAAGCGCCGGTTTAGGAATGAAAGGAATTCCGTTCACAAAAAAAGCTTGTAAAAACAACGTAAAAGAAGTGTTAGCAGCGGTGGGTAAAAAGGACGTTAAAGATTGTGGCAGTGATATGTGGGTAGATACCAAAGCCGCCGGGGGAGGTAACCGCGGTTTTATTGGCCAGCGTTTGTGCTGCTTGGGTTTCTGCCCCGGTGCCAAGTTCAAAGGAGAAGCCAAAGCCAGTTTTGGCGAAGCTTCTAACTGTGACGCCATGCCCGGCTTGTATCAGGTGAACGCTGCCGACTTGCCGCGCAAATGGCAAAAACATACCTACATCTATGTAGTGGCGCGCAACTATCTGCCCGATACGTTTAGAATTAAAATGGACCCCAAAGCCCCGCGCGGTTTCTTGTGCGTGGACGGCCGGGACTATAACAAAGGGACCGCAGACCCCTTTGACTTTGGCAAACATAGCTCGGGCGGCGCTGTTTCCGCTATGGATGCCCAGTACGAAATCGGCGATGACGAAGCGTCCGACCAGTACGTGGAACAGCTCTCTGTTTCTACGCCCAACGCCACCACGGACCAAACCCGGTATGCCTCTACGTATATGTCGGACCCCGAGTCCATCCAATACGGGTGTGTGATTGACGTGGTCAACTCCGCTTATTGGGATTACAACACGTTTGCCGACCGCATGTTGGGCATTTTAAAACAATTGGCTAAAAAACAAAACTTGCCCGACCCATATGATGACGGGTATCATACCGTGGCTAATGAAGCGTTTGCCCAGCTGGACCTCATGTTCGGGGGTTCCATGGCCGCCAAAAACAAACTGGCGTATGCCAAGTGGTTTGAATCGGGCAATGAACTTAACGACATCCTGCCTATGGTGTACTGGCGCTTTAAAGGTGCGTATTTAGACCACAAGAAAAGCACCCACAAGCAAACCGGTTCGCGCGTGAAGATTAAAAACCGCAAATACCGCCGGGTGGGGGTGGACGTTGGTTTCGGGCAGCAGTGCTACTTTGACCAAAGCTTGAGCATTGCTTGTGAACCCAATGCCGAGAAGCCCTACGCCACGGTTACGTTTAAGTCTAACTACAAAGGCGGGCAAGGTTTTGCCACCTACCAAGGAGTAACGGTGCAAGGCAGCAGCCCGACGGTAACACAGCCGTTTGGTAAAGTAAACCGTTACACGGTGGACGCGATGAGCGAGCGCAAAAACATTGTGGTGGAAGCCCAAATGTTCCCGCTCAACAGCGAGAAAGGCAAAGGCGCCGTGCAGCGTTTGGACCACCCGGAAGTGGTACCCGGTTCCCAAAATCAGCTGCGTTACACGTTTGACCCGGCCAATATGCGCGATTCCAAAGGCGACAAGATGGGCGGCGAAGGCGTGGAACTGGTGGGTAACGTGCGCTTTACGTTAAAACGCGCGGGTAAAGAGATCCAAACGGTCAGCT
>CAMVRX010000038.1 GCA_947170005.1 uncultured Elusimicrobium sp. | reverse complement strand
GGTTTGTCACAACCCCCACAAGGGTGGAATTGAACAGATAGCGTAGTAACAACTTCCTCGTGAGGTTGCGGAAAATGCAATCTAACTTAATTTTCCCCGGGTTTAAAACCCCGGGGAAATGTTAGTTCAAAAGATTACTCTTCTTCTTCGCTAGGTTCATAGGCAAACCCATAAGTTGTGGAAAGCCAGTTGCAGATGTATTTGCCGGTGGAAGTACTATAATCATTACAGCTTGCTTCGGGTCCATCTCCTACGTCAGAAAAAAATAGTAATTCATACTGAACGTTTCCGGTACAAGAACTAGGGGTACAGTTGTCAACACGCTGAACAGTTATAAAATCACCGTCATCTAGACTATAATGAAAATATTTCTGATAAAAACGGTGCGTATCTTCATCATAGTTTGGCACATCAATATCCAACTTATCTTCACTAATTCCGTCCCATTCGCCACTTTGCAAATGGCGCAGCTGTTGGGCTTGTTTTAACTTATTGCCAATAATTAGGGCCTCGCTGGCACGGCTTTTTTCTACAGCTTTTTGGTATTGCGGCACCGCTACGGCGGCTAAAATACCAATGATCAGTACAACTACCAACAGCTCAATGAGGGTGAAGCCTTTTTGATACCCCCTCACCTGCCCTGCCGGGCATCCTTTCCCTCCAGGGGCGAGGTAACCCAAGGCATTCTTTTGTACAACTACATTTTTGGTTTGCATACAGTTCTCCTGTGTTTTTAATTTCAATTTTTACTGTTTGGGAACGCATGCAAAAACGGCTGCTACGCAGGGCCTACCTGAAAGAACCCAACATAATAGCCGTAGTATCCCGTAAAACGAGAAACATTAACACAAGCTAATCTGCAGGAAAAGCTCGTGCTGTATCGGTTATTTTTGGCTTCAGGTAGTGCTTTGTAAAGCATCTGCGTTTCTTAAACGCTTCCAAAAACAGATAAAATTGTACTTACATTATAACATAAAACGGCGTCAGGTTTACACCTGACCTACAACGGCAACCCTCGTACTGCGCTACGCGGTGCGTTCTAAAGAGGCAGACTTTATAGATAACCCTCCTTCCCCGCCTAACGGCGGTACTTCCCCCACAAGGGGGGAAGATGAAAAGGCAAAACGGTAGATCATTTACCTTCGGGGGAGAAGTGAACGGCAGACAACAAGAATAGTAAGCAATGAAAGATTTACAACACTGCTGTTAGCAGGAAGAAATAGGCAATCATCAGCACCAGGCCCAGCCCAAAGGCGGCTTTGACCCATTCTTTGCTTTTAATGCCCAGTTTGGAAGCACAAATGATGTTGGGGATGTTACCCGGGATGAGCATCCCGCCCGATACCACTAAGCTCATGAGCAGGAACGTTAGTGTGCGCTCGTCAATAGCCGGGGTCACCTCAATGGCGGCCAGGGTGGCATTATCCAAAACGGCCGAGAGCATATTGATCCAGTACAGCCAGGCTGCGTTTAAATGCGTAATGGTTTTAAGGGCCAGGGGTTTGAGACCGTCGCCCAGCAACGTAAGTGCCATGACAAACAAGTATACCTTGCCCGCGCGCAACGCAATCCCTTTGACGTTGTGGTCGTCCCCTGCGGTGGCGGCTTGGGCACCGGGGGCGTGTTTAATAGGGGCCTCGCGGATGGAGCTGGCCATCCCGGCCATAAAAATAACACCGCCTAACACAAACCAACCTAAATGTTGAATCAAATAGAAAAACCCGGCATGGTACGGCGGACCGGCCAGCTTGGAAATCACGACCGTGCCCAGCGGTTCGCCAATGGACGTAAGCACGGCACCCATCCCAATAGCGTAACAGCAAAAGGTAATCAGTTTAATGCGCCCGGCGCGCTCTAAGGGCAGCATCACGGTAATTTCTGCCAGGATAAGCGCGGCAATAATAGCTGTGATCATGCTGGAGGTGAGCCCCAAAATCAGCACGATTAAAAACAGTGTCCAGCGTAGGCCGATGGTTTTAACGGCTTTTTGTGTGAGCTTTTGTAAGTGTTTGTTAAATTGGCGAAACAGCAGCCCCGCAATGAGAACGGCTAAAGTAATTTTGATAGGGTCTTTTACGGCGGTAGCAATTAAATGCCCGCTCCATACGTGCGAAACGGTGACGGCAAACGCGCCGCAGGCAAACAGGAACGCTTCCAAATTTTCTTCTACTTTGTGAACGGTAAGCGGCAAGATAAGCACCGCTACAATTAAAGCGCTTAGCAGGATGGTTTGCACAATGGAAAGTTCCATAATACCCCCGGCAGACATTAAAAAACGTCCCGTACGAGATGGCACAAGCACGGATATTTTTCAAACTAATTTTGTGTTAGGCTAGGCGGGCAAGGGCGCAGTATACTGTGCGCAGCGGCGCGTTAGCGCCGAGGTATTCAAGCCCGCGCCCAACAACGCATCACACAAAATTAGGAAGGAAAAAACGTCCCGTACGAGATTCGAACTCGTGATCTCCGCCTTGAGAGGGCGGCGTCCTAGGCCACTAGACGAACGGGACAACAACTATATTTTAGCATATTTTGTAGAGACCGTGCAGCAGGCAAAGACGAGAGCGAAAGTCGGCCTTAGATAGTCCAAATTTGGAAATTGTTTGAGTACAAGGGCAAAATTAGTTGCCAGCCAGGCAACTAATTTTGTATTATATAAACGTAATGCCGAGGTAGCTCAGTGGTAGAGCACTGGTCTGAAAAACCAGGTGTCGACAGTTCGATCCTGTCCCTCGGCATTCTTTTTCTTCGTAAAATCCTTTACTTCTTTGTTGTTCGGCTGCTCGAATACCTCGGCGCTAACGCGCCGCTGCGCACAGTATACTTCGCAACCTCACGCCTCGAATTAAAGGATTTTCCTTTGAAAAAGTACGCGCTAACAGTCTACCCTATTTACCTCGGCATTCTTTTTTCTGCCTAATTTTGCGTAACCATTTGATGGCCCTAGAGTTGGGGCCGGATTGCATTACACACTTTTCTTCCCAAATTTGACTGGGGGGAACATTCTTTACTATACCATCCTTCTGTTGGCTGGGCAAAATATTCAATACAGTAGTCCTCATCGGTTATCCTGCACGCACTAACGGACAGATCCGATTCGGTGAGGTAGATGCTATAAAAAAAATCCTTAGATTCTTCTGCAAAATCCAGGTCCAAATTTAAGTCTTCTAATTCCAACACAGTATTTTCAGGCGGATAGCCATTTTGAAGAATGTACAAATCCATGGCTTTGCGCATGGAAGATAACATCGACAATGCTTCGGTTGTGCGCGCTTTCTCTACCGCCACCTGGTATTGCGGCACGGCAATAGCGGCCAAAATGCCGATAATCAGCACCACCACCAGCAGCTCAATAAGCGTAAAGCCGGAGTGAAGTGGAGCCCTAAAAGCGTTTTTATTCAGGGCCTCCTCTTTATATTGCCCCCTCATCCGGGCTTCGCCCACCTTCCCCCTCCAGGGGGGAAGAGAACAACAGTTGTTCCCCTCGCCCCTTGAGGGAGAGGATGCCCACAGGGCAGGTGAGGGGGTGTTATAAGTTACAACTACATTTTTTTCGTTCTTCATAATTTTGTTTCCTTTTCTATGTTGTCGGCCCCGGGGTATAAAAGAAAACGGCTTATTATACCTGGGGCAAGCAAACTAGCCCAAATATAACAGCCGTAATCCCTCGCCCTTGCGGGTGAGGAATGTTCGATAGAAAAACGCTTGCAATCGTTCTCGCTATCTCTAGCGGTTATTTTGAAGTTTGCTTGCGTGGCGTGTGCCACCTAAACTGCATTTCCAAAATAATCTAAATTGTATGGTGCGCTTAGCGCGGTGTTAAAAAGCCTCCTACTCTTTTATTTTACTTGAATTAACGCAAAATGCAAGTACTCCGTTTCCGGCATCCCAATTAAAACGGGGTGGTCCTTGGCTTGGCCGCGCAGCTCCACCAGGGCGGCGGTGCGCCCGGCTTTGCTGGCCCCTTGGCGGATGATATCCACAAACAGCTCACGCGAAATGTGGTGGCTGCACGTGGAAAATACCAGGTAACCGCCCGGTTTTAGGCCTTCCAACGCCATTTTGACTAATTTGACGTACAACCCCACCGCTTGCGGTAAGGCCTTGCGGCTTTTGACAAAGGCGGGCGGGTCCAAAAGTACCATATCGGGTTGGTCGGGCAGTTCGCCTTTTTTAAGAGCAGATAGCAGCCGCTCGGCATCGTCGCGGTGGAAAACCACCGTGTCTTGTACGCCGTTAAGCTCGGCATTTTTTTGGGCACATTCCACGGCGGCGGCGGAGCTGTCGCACCCCCATACTTGGCTGGCCCCGGCCAAGGCGGCCGTGATGCCGAACGAACCGATATAGGAATATAAATCAAGCACCAGTTTATCCTTGAAATACGGTTTTAGAAATGCGCGGTTTTCGCGCTGGTCAAAATAAAAACCTGTTTTTTGGCCGCCGCGCAAGGGGACGATATATTTGACACCGTTTTCTTCTATTCCCACCTGGTCGGGCACTTCGCCGATGATTTCGGGCGTGTTGGTAAGGCCTTCCAAGGCGCGAAAAGCGCTGTCGTTCTTGTAATAAATGCCCGTGGGTTTGAAGATTTTTTGCAGCGCCTTAGTGATTTGCGGTTTTAACTTTTCCATGCCGGCGGTTAAAACGTCTACTACTAAAATATCGCCGTAGCGGTCCACCACCAGGCCGGGCATGCGGTCGGCCTCGCCGTAGCACATGCGCCCGTATTTGCGTACGCCGATTTCTTTGCGGTAAGCGTAGGCATTGTCTAAGTTTTCAAACACAAAATCTTGCGGCAAATCTTCTTCGCCTTTTTGCAGCAGGCGCACGGCAATTAAACTGTGCGGATTGAAATATCCGTGGCCGACTTGTTTGCCTTCGTGCGAGACGACACGCACCAATGTGCCGGGTTCAATGGAGGTGTCCAGGCCGTCAATCTCGTTGGAAAAAATCCACCAGTGGCCCGCTTGCAGGCGGCGTTCTTCTTTGGCTTTGAGTTTAATTTCGATCACTGGTTTTCCTCCATGAGTGTAAACGGAATTTTGGCTGCGCACAACGGACACTGCGTGTTGGTAAACGTTTGTACCGGGTACGACAGGAGCGCGCGCAGCGGTACGGTCAAAGGTAAGTAACCCATCGAGCGGTCCACAATGACGCCCACCCCGATTACGTCCCCGCCTAAGCGGCGGACCAGGTCTATAGCGCGGTTAATTTTGCGGCCGGAGACGGCTACGTCGTCCACAATCAGTACATTTTCGCCGGGTTTGATGGTGAAATGGTGTTTTAAAATCATCTCGCCGTTTTCATCCTTGGAAGCAAAAATAGCCCGCGCACCGCGCACGCGCGCAACTTCTTGCGCCAGCACGCTGTCCGAAGGGGTCAGCGCCAAAATTACATCTGCGCGTTTGGTAAATTTATCCGACAGCGCCCGCGCGATTTTTTGTGCTAAGTGCGGGTGCTGCAACAGCAAAGACGTTTGGATATACGTCTGGCTGTGAAAGCCCGAGGGCATTTCAAAATGGCCTTCTACAATGGCCCCATGCTCTTGCAACAGGCAGAGCACGTCGAGGTTGTTATTTCGTGGCATGGAAGTCTCCTTGGATAAATTTTTGTGCTTGACTAAAATCGGTAGGAACGTCTTTTTCCTGGGCGGCGCGGATGGTGCGCCCGGCTTGCTTGGCGCGCAGCATTTCCAGTTTGGGTTTTTTCATAGAGGACGAAACCCGGAAGGCTAAGGCCGGGTTGCCGGATTCGTCGGTTAAATTCTCGGCCAGCACCCCGCTTTTAGAGGTGTTGGTAAACATGGTGTAAATGGTTAGGTCAAAGGTTTCGTTCACCCAGTCCGTATTGCCGCTGACGGCGGCCGAAATGGTGGGGCCAACGGTATAGGCGTTGTTAATTTCCATCGCACCGTTACTAAACTGGACCGAACCGGCCAGTTCGTTTACTTCCACGTCGCGCAGCACTTTGCCTACGCTAAAGCTTCCGGCGCGTTCCATGCGGTGCATCATAATGAAAGGTTGGAAGGTAACGTTGAGGGCTTCTTGCTCGGCCGCCAGTTTTTCCATTTGGTGAATCACCCCGTTTTTAAGTTTGAGTTCCAGGGGGCCGGATAATTTTTTGGCCCCGGCTTTGAGGCCGGTAAGGTCAAACTCGGCATTGAAATCGTTACCGGAAAGCACAGTGGAAGAGAACGTATCGGCCGATAGAGTGCCGGCAAAATTGGGCATAAAGTTGGGAAGCCGGTCGCGGAAGTTGCGCAGCCAGGCCAGCTTGCCGGTGACCTCGGGGTCGGCCGGACCGGCGTGGGTGAGGGGGGTAATGACGGTTACAAAATCTTTGACTACTTCAATAAAGGCCATGGGGTCAAAATCCCCAAAGTGCAAGTTAGTGCGGATCTTGCGGTTGTCTTTTTTGAGGTTGTTAACGGTGAGGTTTAGTTTGAGGGGATCGCCGTTGAGCTGGGCCGAGGCCATATAGGCATACAGGTTGCCTTTGCGCCAGCTGCCGCTAAGCTGCAGCTTGTCAAAGGTGCTGCGGGCCACTTGCACGCGGCCGGTTTGGGTGCGGGCGTAGATGTCGTTAAAATTATCTTTGGCTTGAAATTCCCCGGTTAGCTCGTGCACGCCAAAACCGTAAAAATCGCCGGATACTTTATCGGCTTTTACGGTAAGCAGCGGCAGCGAAAATTTCCCCTGGCTGCGTGCCAGTTGGCCGCTAAGCGCCGCGCGCCCGGTTAAGTGGTAGGGGGCCAGCTTTTCCCACAGGTTTTCTTTGCCGGGCAGCGTGAATAGCGGGGTGGAAAATTCCACTTGCACGGTAAAAGGGGCTTGGGCAAAGTCGGCCTGGGCCTGGGCGGTCAGTTGCAAATCGGCCGCTTGGGCTGTTATTTCGGAAAAGGTCAGTAAATGGTAATTTTGCGTGAGGGTGCCTTGGGCCGTTAGCGTAGAGGCGGGGATTTCAAAAGAAAACCGGTCCAGCCCAAAAAGGGAAATATCTTTGGCACTAAACGAAGGTGCGCTGGCCGAGAGTTTAAAAGAAGGTTCGGCTAAATTGTCCAGGTCCAGCTCCAAATCCACCGGGTTTTTGAATAGATAGACTTGCGTTTTTAAGCTGCGCAAGGCAAATTCGCGCCAGTTAAAATCGGCAAAGTTGACGTGCCCGGTGGCGTTAATTTCAATTTCGGAAATTTTTTCCTGCCATTGGTTGCGCAGCATCATGCCCAGCGTAAAGCGGGAAAGCTCATCAAAGCGCAGGTTTTCAAAATGGGCGTTGATGTCGTAGAGCGAATGGGCAGCGCCGGAGGCTAAATCCTTAAAACTAAGCACGCCTTTTTTGATACCCCAGTCCTCAATGCTTACTTCAAACTTGCGCCCGCCCTGGCTGGTGTAGGTGGAGGGCTGTTTGCCGCCCAGTTGCACGCGCGGGATATTGTAGAGACCCTCTTGGCTGCGTACCAAATTAAAACGCGGGGCGTTGAGGGTGACTTCGCGCACGACCAGTTTGTTTTCAAACAGCGGTAAAATTTCAAATTTCAGCGTGACCGAATCGGCCGAGACAAAGGGTTTGCCCGGCTCGCCATACGTGTCTAACACCGAGAAGCCTTTAAGTTCCACTACGTTTAAAAATTTAAGCTCTAGCGAAGAAATGAGGACCGGACGGTCCAGTTTTTGCTGCAAGGTGCGGGTAATCATTTCGCTAATGTGCTGGGCGTTAAAAGCGCGCATGAGCAACAGCCATACGCTGCAAAATAGTACCAGTAGCAACATGACCGCAAAAAGCACCAAACGCCCCGTGGTAAATACACTGGCTTTGGTATAGCGTTTGGTTTTGCGTACAAACAGCCGCTTGCGGGCCCGTTTGCGTTTGGCTTCTTTGGTCATGTGGTTTTAAGCTTCCCCAGTATATAGTTTACTATAATTTGTCCGCCCGCGCTTAGTTGTTGGGCTACGTGTTTGGCCGCCGTCCAAAGGGCTACTTCCTGCGGGAATAAAATTTTAAGTACGGCCGCCAGTACCAGCATATTGGCCAGCACAATGCTCACGCACGAGAAAAACTTACCGCCCGCCAGTTGCAAGTCCGGCTGGTCCGTTTCCCACAACGTGTGAAAAGTTTGGATAAAGTGAAACGTCATAAAAAACCCAACGATAAATAGCACGATGGGCCGGTAGGGGGGTAAATCCGTCAAGAAACTACGCAGCAGGAAAAGCATGGCTACCAGTATGACGTACCCCGGCACAAAATACGGGGCCAGGGCTACAAACGTGTTGGTGCGGACCATTTTTACGTAGCCGCTTTCTTGTCCGATGCGCACGTCTTTAATGCGGATGCCGCACAGCAGCGCGGCCAGGGCGTGGGTCATTTCGTGAATAAATACGTACGGGCGCGAAAAATCATACCACTTGTAGTGAATGAGGGCATACACCGCCGCGCCTAAGAAGAAGTAAATTGCCGCGCGTAAGTGGGCCAGCACGCCTAAGAGCAAACGTGCATCCTGCCATACGATTAAACACGTAATGGGCAAAAGCACCAGGGCCAGTAAAAATTTCAGGAATTTTGCCATTAAAATTTCTCCGTCCACGCGGGGGTGTTGTATTGGGTTTGTGCCAGTGTTTGCGCTTGGGCCAGCCAAGCGTTTTCGGCGGGCTTAATGTGCAAATCGACCCCCGTGTAGCTGCGCACGGCGTTAATAAGGGCCTGTTTGCACGCCGGGTTTTTCCGGGCACCGGGCATCTGCAGCGAGCCTTGGTATAAGACCGTGGAGCCAAACCGGCGGATCGCCCCGCCCAGCATTTTTTGGCCGCCGGGGGCCAGTAAGTCGTTTTCCACCGGGTTTACAAAACAGGCGTTGGCCTGGTGTTGTTGGCTGGGGGCGTAAGCGGCAGCGGGGAGCTTGCGGTCAAATACGCGGGTGGAAAAACCGCTTAACGCCAAGGCGGCCGCAATGGCCCCGTGTAAATGTTTGTAAATTTCGGCCGGGCGGTCTTGCGAAGAAAAAATGAGCGAAAAGGTAAGGTCATCCCGGTGATACACCACGCCCCCGCCGGTAGGCCGGCGGCACAAGGGGCCCGCAAAGGCGGTGCGCTCGGCGGTTTGGCGGCGGACCTCGCGGATGAACTGGGCGTAGCCAAAGGTAACGGCCGGGCCGGGCGTCCAGTGGTAAAAGCGCAGAGTAATTTTGCCGGGGCGCCAGCGCACCAGACCTTCATCCAAGGCCATGTGTTCAAATACGCTAAGCGGAGGGGTGGTGATGAGTAAGTGCATCTTGTTCCCATTATATCAAATTCCCTCGCGCGCGTATGGGAAAAGAATTTAGTATAATAAAAGTACAATTTTTCTGTTTTTGGAACCGTGAATACGGATACTCTTGCAAATAAGAGGTAATCAGAATCCAAAAATGGCCCTAAGACATGCTTGGGCGGCCACCTAAGCATGTTTAATGCTTGCTACTTTTATGTGGATCTATGGCCTCGGATTCTTAGAGGGCGGTAATGCCTGGG
>CAMVRX010000037.1 GCA_947170005.1 uncultured Elusimicrobium sp. | reverse complement strand
CCCCCTTTAAATCGTACCGGGCCCATGCCAAAATCAACGCCTATGCCACTAACAACTACGCCGTGGTGGCGGAAGGTTCCGGCCAACAAAGCGGTTTAGATGCCCTGGATAACATTGCCGCACAAAAATCCATTTCCGCCGCGTGCGAAGCCGCTGCCAAACAACTGGTGGAACCCATTACCGCGGCTATTAACTCGGCCAAAGTGTACCATGTTACCATCAAAAACATCAATACTATTGAACGCTTAAAACAAGTACAGGATATCCTGCGCAGCTTACGCGAAATTGAAGATTTTAACTTGGTACGCTATGCCAACTCGGCCGCCCAGTTTGACATTTCGGCCAATATCGCAACGCCGGAAGAACTAACGGCCAAGGTCATCCGAAAATACAATATCTATTTTACCGTGATGAGCATTACACCCAACACCATTGTGCTAAGTTTTAACTAATCATTATGCTGGCTAACATCACCACGGCAACAATCAAGGGAATTGAAGGATTTGCGGTGTCCGTAGAAGTGGACATCGCATCCGGAAATCCTACCTTGGCTGTGGTGGGCTTGCCGGATGCCGAAGTCAAAGAAAGCAAAGACCGCGTAGTAGCCGCCGTGCGTAACAGCGGCTTTGACTTCCCTTATAAGCGCATTACCGTCAATTTAGGCCCGGCTGAGCTGCGTAAAAGCGGAACCCAGTTTGACTTACCGATTGCCCTGGGCATCGTAGCCGCCAGCGAACAACTCTCCCCCCAAGCCTACGAAAAAATCAAAGATTTACTGGTACTGGGCGAACTGGCATTAGACGGTTCTTTACGCCCGTGCGCCGGGGTGTTGCCCATGCTCATTTCATGCAAAAAGCTGGGCAAAACGGCTGTCATTCCCCCCGCCAACGCACTGGAAGGCAACATTTCTTCCGCCCCGTTTATCACACCGCATACACTGCGCGAATTGGTAGATTACCTGGAAGACAAAACCCCACTTAGCACCGTGCAACTTAGCTATATGCCCACCCCGCAAGAAGAGGAAGTTTCGCTGCCGGATTTTAGTGAAGTAAAAGGCCAAGCCCTTGCTAAACGCGCGTTGGAAATTGCCGCCGCCGGCGGGCACAATGTACTAATGATTGGGCTGCCCGGAACCGGCAAAAGCATGCTGGCCAAGCGTTTCCCGGGTATTTTACCCCCCCTTACACAAGAGGAAGCGCTGGAAATTACCAAAATTTATTCTATTTGCAATTTAATGGGCAAAAGCCGCCTGCTCACCCGCCGGCCGTTTCGGGATCCGCATCACACCATTTCGGACGTAGCTTTAATCGGCGGCGGTTCTAATCCGCGCCCGGGGGAAGTGTCTTTGGCACACAACGGCGTGCTGTTTTTAGATGAATTTGCCGAATTTTCCCGCTCCGCCCTGGAAGTGCTGCGTGAACCCTTGGAAAACGGCCAAGTTACTATTTCCCGCGCCAAAGAAACGGTTTCCTATCCGGCCCGCTTTACACTGGTAGCTGCTATGAACCCTTGCCCGTGCGGCAACTTAGGCAACCCGTTAAAACCGTGCACTTGCAGCCCCATGCAGGTAACACGCTATAAAAGCCGCATTTCGGGGCCGCTGCTGGACCGTATTGATTTAACCGTCCAATTAAACCCGGTTAAATTTACAGATTGGAACCAAAAAAGCGAGGGCGAAACTTCCGCCCAAATCCGCGCGCGTGTATTGGCTGCGCGTGAAATTCAAAAAAAGCGTTTTGAGGGTACCTCTACCACGGCCAACGCCTTTATGACCCCGGCACAAATCAAAGAATTTTGCCCACTACCAGCCGGAGCGGACAGTATCTTGGAAGCCGCCATGCGCAAATTTGGTTTAAGTGCACGCAGTTTGGATAAAATCCTCAAAACAGCCCGTACCATTGCGGACCTAGAGGGAAAATCCGCTATTGAAACCAAACATTTGGTGGAAGTCATGCAATACCGCCCGCTGGACCGCAAAGGAGTAGCTGACTTATGAACCCGCATATCAGCACCGAAGAACGTCTAGCCCGCATCCGCTTAAACGCATTCTTGTATTTCCGGGCCGATTGGCTGCAGCGGCTACTAGATATCTTCGGCTCCGCGCAAGAAATTTTAAAGCAAGACTCCCCCACCCTGGCCCGCGAAGCCAATTTAAACCCCTCTACTGCCGCCAACCTACTGCGGGAGGCCTTCTCCATTAACCCGCAAGAAGAATGGGACAAGACCGAAAAAATCGGGGGGCACATTTACCTGCCGGAAGACGAGGAATATCCCCAATCGCTGCGCAATTGCAAAGAAGCACCTGTGGCTATTTACGTATTGGGCAAACTGCCCGCAGAAGAACAGGCGTGCGTCGGTTTAGTAGGCACCCGCAAAATTACCCCCTACGGCCGCCGCGTGGCCGGCAAATTAGCCGGTGAACTGGCCCAAGCAGGGGTAGTAGTAGTTAGCGGGCTGGCCCGCGGCATTGACAGCGAATGCCACGCAGCCTGCGTGCGCGCCAAAAAGCCTACCCTGGGAGTCATTGGCACCGGGATTGGACGCTGTTACCCGCCGGAAAACCGCACGCTGGAAAAGGCTATTTTGGAACACGGCGGCGCTATTGTAAGCGAATTACCTTTCAACAAACCCCCCAATGCATTTCATTTCCCACGCCGCAACCGCATCATTGCAGCCCTGTCCCAGCCGGTAGTCGTAATTGAAGGGGAAGTGAAATCCGGCGCCCTGATTACCGCCAAACTGGCCCTGGAACAAGGCAAAGACGTTTTGGCCGTACCGGGCCCCATTGACAGCCCGGCTTCCGGCGGCCCCAACAGTCTGCTCAAACAAGGGGCGGGGGTTGTCACCACCCTCGCAGATATACTAGACTATATACCACAGGCCCAGCGTTTTGGGCTTGACATGCGTTTGTTTGAACCGGGCGAACAAGCCCCTCAAAAACCGCAGGAGGAATTGACCGACCGGCAAAAACAGGTTATGCACGCCGTGGCGGACGGGCAGCTAAGCTTGGACCAAGTAGCCGCCGCTCTGCAGGCCGACGTGCCGGAAACGGCCGGGCTGTTGTTTGAGCTGGAAGTAAAAGGATTTTTGGCCTGTGAAAACGGGCTGTATAGCAAAAATAAATTTTAATTGGATAAGGAAGTGTGAATTATGGCCGTCAACAAAGGTAAAAAGTTAGTCATTGTGGAGTCTCCCACCAAGCAAAAAACGATTAGTAAAATTTTAGGCAGCGATTTTGTAGTGCGCAGCTCATTCGGGCACGTGCGCGATTTACCCCAGCACGATATGGGCGTAGATATTGAGCACGGCTTTACCCCCACCTATGAACCTGTGGACCGTGCCAAAAAACTCATCGGGGAACTGACCACCCTGGCCAAGGCCGCACCGGAAATTTACCTGGCTACCGACCCGGACCGCGAGGGCGAAGCCATCGCGTGGCACTTAATTGAACTATTAAAATTACCGGCGGAACGTTACCAACGTATTTTCTTTCACGAAATTACCCCCACCGCTATCAAAGAATCTTTCTCCCACGCCCGCAAAATTGATGAAAACCTCGTCAATGCCCAACAAGCTCGGCGCGTGCTGGACCGTATTGTAGGCTATAAACTTTCCCCCCTCTTGTGGAAAAAAATCACCCGCGGCCTTTCTGCCGGGCGGGTACAATCGGTGGCGGTGCGTTTACTGGCAGAGCGCGCCAAAGAAATTGCCGCCTTCCAAGAACAAGAATACTGGACCTTGGCAGCCCAGTTTGAAAAACCGGGAACGGCTCCCTCTTTTTGGGCCCGCGTTACCAAATATCAGGGCAAAAATGTGGAACAAACCAAAACACACAAACTCTTTGCCGAGGATTACAAAGTAAAAACAACCGTTTTTGATGCCCCGGAAAAACTGGCTCCCGTCAGCGAGTTGCTGCGCAAAGGGCCCAACACCGTTGTTAAAGTAGAGAAAAAAGAAGTCAAACAACACCCCAAACCTCCCTTTATTACCAGCACCTTGCAACAAGATGCCTATAACAAGCTGGGTTTTTCCTCTCAAAAAACCATGCAAACGGCCCAGCATCTCTACGAAGGGATTGACGTAGAAGGCCAAACCATCGGTTTAATTACCTATATGCGTACGGACTCGTTTAACGTCTCTAAACTTTTGCAGGAGCAGACCAAAGAATTTATCGGCAAAAAATACGGTGCTGCGTTTGTCCCCGCTAAACCCAATGTGTATAAAAGTAAAGTCATGGGTGCACAGGAAGCCCACGAGGCCATCCACCCCACCGACGTCAAACGCACCCCACAAAACCTAAAACCGTTCTTAACGGCCGACCAGTATAAACTTTACGAACTCATTTGGTTGCGCTTTGTAGCCAGCCAAATGGCCGACGCCGTATTTAATACCGTTTCCATTGACATTGCTGCCCAAAGCGAGCAAGATTGCGTACTGCGCGCCACCGGTCGCACGGTCAAGTTCCCGGGCTATTTGTCTATTTACAAGGACGAAGAAGAACCGGCCAACGAAGACAGTTCCAGCGCGTTGTTACCCATACTAAGCGAAGGGGACGAATTAAAACTGTTGGAAATCAAAACCAAAGACCACAAAACAACGCCGCCGCCGTATTACAACGAGGCCAGTTTAATTAAAACGCTGGAAAAACACGGCATCGGCCGACCGTCCACGTATGCGCCCACCATCAAAACGATTATTGACCGCAAATATATTGCACGCCAGCCCAAATCCAATAAATTGCTGGCTACCGACTTGGGCATTACGGTTACCGACAGCCTAAAAGACTTTTTTAAAGACATTATGGACCTGTCCTACACCGCCGGAGTGGAAGAAAAACTGGACCAAATTGCCGAAGGCGCCCAAAAATGGGTGGACCTCATGGCCTCTTTCTATAGCAGTTTTCAAAAAGAATTAGACCTGGCCGACAAAGGCATGCAACGCCCAGCCGCCAAGGAAACGGACGAAAAATGCCCAATTTGCGGCAAAATGATGCTTAAAAAGCGCAGCCGCTTTGGCGAGTATTTAGTTTGTAGCGATGACACTTGCAAAGGCAAAATCAATCTTTCCAGCACCGGGGAAAAAGTACAACCCGAAAAAACCGATGAAATTTGCGACAAATGCGGCAAGCCCATGGTCATTCGCATGGGGCGGCGCGGTAAATTTTTAGCTTGCTCGGGCTACCCGGCCTGCAAAAATACGTTCTCGCTGGACAGCGAGGGCAAAAAGGTAGCCTCCACAGGCCCTATTGTAACGGACCGTTTGTGTGAAAAATGCGGCAAACCTTTTGTGCTGCGCAGTTCCAAGCGCGGGGAATTTTTAGGTTGCTCCGGCTATCCCAAATGCCGCACCATTGTCAAAGTAACCCCTGAGGAAATTGCCCAAATTAAGGAAGCATACGCTAAAAAGCAAACACAATCCAACTAATTATGCAAACGTGGAAGGCGGCTTTTTTAACCGAACTTGAGAATAAAAACTTCTCTCCCTTAACCGTACGGGCTTACGATGCGGCCTTGATGGAGTTTGCCCGGTTTTGCACCGCCCGCCACATTGCCAAAGAAAATGCATTTACCCCGGCTCATTTACGTACGTTTTTGGCCAATTTGCAGCTTAATCATCCCAAACGCAACACGGTGCTTCGCAAAATTGCCACCTTGCGCAGTTTTGTTTCTTACTTAGTGCGCCAGGGATATTTGGATAAAAATCCGTTCAAGCTGCTCCCCTCCCCTAAAAAAGAAAAATTGTTGCCCAAATTTCTCTCCGTGCCGGAAACGGACCGGCTGATCGGCACCGCTTCCCACAGCAAGCATTTTGCCTCGCGTGATAAAGCCCTGTTTGAACTGATGTATTCCAGCGGTTTGCGGCGCAGCGAGGTAACCGGGCTCAAGATACGGGATGTGGACTTTTTTAACGGAATTGTAAAGGTGTTTGGGAAAGGACGCAAAGAACGCCTGGTCCCGGTGACCCAAGCGGCCTTGCAAGCACTCAAAGATTATTTAGCATGCCGCCCCAATCCGCAACCTAACGAAGCGTTGTTTCTCAACAAAAACGGACAACCGCTCAGCGGCGACGGGCTGGCCTATATTTTTAAAAACACTGCCATCGCATCCCACTTAGCCCGGCGTGTTACGCCACATAGCTTGCGCCATTCATTTGCTACCCACCTATTGGGTAACGGGTGTGATTTGCGCAGCCTGCAGGAAATGCTGGGCCACAAAAGCCTTTCTACCACGCAAGTTTATACCCATGTGTCGCTGGAACAGCTCAAAAGCGTGTATGACCAGGCTCATCCTAAAAGTAAGGAGTAAATATGATTGGAATCGGTATAGATATCGGGGGTACTTTTGTAAAACTGTATGTGATGAACGACCACGGAGAAATTTTCCGCCAAGAAAAACTGGAAACCGATTACTCCAAAGGGTCCAAGGGCTTTGTTGCCCAAATTGGCGGTTTTATTAACGCAATTAAAACCGAATTTGCCGACCAACGCGTTACCGTAGCCGTAGGAGCACCGGGGGATGTAGATAACCAACGGGGCATTTTGCGTTACAACCCTAATTTAAAATTCACGGATGTCAAAGACTGGCCGCTGGCCGACCAATTGGAAAAAGTTACCGGCTTACGCCCGTACGTAGTCAACGATGCTACCCTGGCCGCCTGGGGCGTGTACGAAACCGACCTCAAACGCCAAGGCACCAATGTGCTGATCGTCACTCTGGGCACGGGGGTAGGGGGCGGGCTCATTTTAAATAAAGAGCTCTACCAAGGCTCGCACGGTACGGCGGGGGAAATAGGCCACATGAAAATTGCCGATACCCAAACCGGGCCACTATGCGGCTGCGGGGCACGCGGCTGCCTAGAAGCTTTCGTAGGAACCATCGGTCTCAAACGCCGCGCCTTGCAAAGCGCCGTGGACCACCCGGCCTCTATCTTGGCCCAAACTTTACAAAACACTACGGATTTTAAAGTAGCCCAACTCGCCAAGGCCGCCGAGCAACACTGCCCGCAAGCTTTACAACTGTGGCAAGATACCGGCCGGTATTTAGGCATAGGTATTGCCAACTTGGTCCTGATTTTGGATTTAGATACCGTGGTGCTCACCGGGGGTATTTCCGGCGCAGCCCCGTATTTCTTGCCAGCCCTCAAAGAGGTCTTGGAACACCAGCAAATCAAAACCCCCTTTGAAAAATTGAAACTTTGTGTGTCTAAAAACCCGGATATTGGCGGGGTAGGGGCGGCCCTGTACGCCATTTACCGGGCCCAAACGGATTTACGGAAATGAAACAGTGGATGCTGGGAATATGTTTGCTTTGTGCGGCGGTGCCTGTAGAGGCACGGCAGGACCGCACTTTGCCCGCCCCGCAAGAAAATGCCTTTGTTTATTTTACGGCAGACCAAGCCCAAGTGGAACCCCAAACCAAAAAAGTATCACTGGACGGCAATGTAAAAATCATTCAAAAAACGCCGGACGGGACCGTCCGTACCGTTACCGGGCAACAACTCAGCTTCGACCAGCTTAACACGCAAATTTCTTCCCAAGGCCCGGTACGTATTGAAGACAATAAGGGCAGTGTCATTACCGGCGATAACCTCTCCGTCAACTACACAACAAACGACTTTCAGGCTGAAAATATGACGACCGAGTACCCCCCTCTGCGGGTCCTATCGGCCAAAGAAATTTCTTCTAAAAACGGTTCTAAAATCTTGCGCGGAGCGGTGGTCACTTGCTGCAACAAGCCGGACCCGCACTATACGCTCTCTGTCAGCAAGCTGTCCATTTCCCCCCAGCAACGTGTTTTCGGTACCAACGCGGTATTACGCCTTAACAATGTTCCTGTCTTATACTTACCGCTGTTTTGGCGTTCGTTAGACTCCCAAAAATTCTGGACCACTTATGTGGAATTTACCCAAAGTAACAAAACCGGGTTTGGGGTGCTGACCACCACTACCTTCCCGGAAGTATTGCAATTAAAACCCAAGTTAAATTTAGATTATTACACCAAGTCCGGCCTGGGCATCGGGGCCGAGCTGGCCGCTATCACATCCGAAAAATTACGCGGCACTGGCGAGTTTTACTACATTGACGACCATGCCGATTATGAAGACTTTTCTCTCAATAATTCCAAACGCTGGGGCATACAGGGCGGTTATTGGTGGGAATTATACGATTCCTCCAACCATTTCAACAATCCCACCGGAGCTTTGTACCAATTTCAAACGCAGTTCCGCATGGTGTCAGACCCGTACTTTTACGATTCTTTCTTCCGCAGCAACCCGTATATTTTTATGCCGGACCAGGATACCAACTTCTCTCTTTCCCGCCAAACCCGTAAAACCACCTGGCGCGTGAATTACCAACAAAAAGACCTGTTTGTGTGGAGCAAACAAAAATACATGGCCCAAGAGCGCACCTTGCCGGAAATTAAATTTATGATGTTGCCCGTCAACGACCCTTGGCTTAAAACCGCTAACCGCTTTGAACTGAATTTCACCAATACTTCCCGCTTGCAGTACGACCCCTATAAAATCCCGGAAGAGGGCCCTTACCAACGCCAATTACACGCCAAATGGACGACGGAAAAATCTTTGCGTCTGAGCCGCCATTTTACCCTGCTACCGCAAGTTTTTTATGACCAAACCGCTACTTTTGAGGATGATAAATACGATAAAAAAGACGCCTGGGTCAGCCGCATCGGCGGTAGTGCCAACCTACAAACGCGCTCAGTACTGGGCAGCACGGACATCGGCTACGAATATACCAAACGTCTTTCTACCGGCACACTCACCTCGGACCAGCAATCCCTAGATAAAGGGGTGGAAAAAAACCGCCTGTATTTAAAACACTATTTCCGTCCTTCGTTGGGCACATACGTGCGCTTTGAAAGCGGGTTTAACCTGTCCGAAACTACCACCAACCTACGTACCGGCTATTTGGAAGAGCTGGCCTGGTCCCCTCTTAAATCGCGCATTGAACCGTTGGTGTTGGAAACAGGGTATACTTCCCCCAACGGCTTGTTTACCGGGTTTATTCAAGACCAGTACGATATTACCAAAAAAAATATCAATTTCATCGCCCAAACCTACTGGCATATCCAACAACATTCCCTGGGGCTTGGGTTTAATAACTTTGCCGATTACACCTCGCCCGATTCCAAATACCAAACCCAAGCCGACCGTTTTACCTTTACCACTTCGTGGGGCTTCCGGCCCACCAGTAATACCTGGGCCGCCGATGTAGGGATTGATTTTTCTTTTTACCGCCGCCACTTTGACAGTTTTAATAAATTTTTGCGCTTTTCGCGTGCCTTCCACGATTTACGCGTAGAGGCCACCGTGCGCCACCGTAACGACAACTTGTCCTTTGCGGTCCGTTTTAACATTTTGTGCGGGCAAGGGCCTAAGAAAGACCCCTCGCCCGACACCTATTTCTACCCGTTTTTGGGGTAAAACCCTTTATATCATTTGCGATACGACCTCTATAATAATTCGGTTCCACAACAGCATATAAGTCACCTATACAAAAAATACCGGATTGTTGATTGTTTCTTTCTGAACGGGTTCGTCGGTTTG
>CAMVRX010000036.1 GCA_947170005.1 uncultured Elusimicrobium sp. | reverse complement strand
AGAAAAAACTGCGCTACGTTACCACGGTGGCCGATGCGCCGCTTAGCGAGCGGGCAAACCGCCGCCTGGCTAAAGACCGCACGGTGCTGATTTTTGCCGATAACTCCCAACTCATCAAAGCCTATCAAGAAGAATGTAAAGAACTGGGAGTGCCGTACCACGTGTTTACTACGCTTAAAACGCGCAGCAAAAATACGACTATTATGAATTGGGAGTCTTACGAAGAAACGGAAGCCGCACTCAAAGCTTACGCGGCCGAAGACCCCAACATCCAAGGTATCGTTTATCTACTGGGGGCTACGGTCAAAAAGTTTGACAAGAAAGCCAGCCCGCATAACGAGCTAACCAAAACCGTCATGCCGCTGTTTATTGCGCTGCGCGTATTTGAAAAAGGGTTGGCCAACCGCGAGGATAGCGATACGTTCTTTGCCGTTAATACCAAAGTGGACGGAAACTTTGGCTACTACACCAAGGACGAGTTTAACCCCATTGTCGGTGCGCTGACGGGGGGTACGACGTGCTTCCGCAAAGACGTGTACGAACGTACGGGTGCACTAAGCAAACTAATGGACTTTGAATCCACCGCTACGCCCGATGAAATGGCGCAGAAAACGATGGACGAAGTGCTCCACGGCGATATGCGCCTGATGGTAGGGACCCGCAACGGGGTGCGCTCGACCATCTTGTCGCTGCCGACCCGCTTGGACCGCCGCGTTAAACACCACGATCTGGCGGGTAAAACCATTATCTTTACGGGTTCGGGCCGCGGTATCGGGGCGATGCTCAGCCAAAAAATTGCCGCCCAGTACCACAGCAAAATTATCGTCTTGGATATTATTGAAATCCAAGAGAAAACGCCGCTGTGGGCATCGATGAACGAGGCCGAACTGGCTGCCCTTAAAAAGCAAATTTGGGAGAATTTGAAAGCCGATCCCACGCAAAAAGCCACCCCGGTACTTTTGGAACGGGCCTTTGGGCGCGTGAAAGATTCCATTACGCTCTATAACAATTTGCAAAAATTGCGCGAGCTGGGCAGCGAAGTGGAATATTATCATTGCGACGTGCTTAACGCCGCGATGGTCAAGGAAGTTTGCACCAAGATTAAAGCCAAAAACGGCCGCGTGGATGGACTCATCCATTTTGCGGGGCTCGAGCGCTCTAAGCTCATTTACGATAAAGACCCGGCGGAATATTACCGTATCTTTGACGTAAAAGCCACAAGCTTTGGTTCCTTCCTTGCCAATAATATCGTGCGTGATGACGGATTCTTCGCTTTTGCCTCGTCTATTGCCGGCAAGTACGGCAACTTGGGCCAAAGCGACTATGCCAGCGCCAACGACTATTTGGCTAAATCGGCCCTGTCTCTTACCAATCAAGGCTACCGCGCCATTAGCATTGCTATGAGTGCTTACAAAAATGTAGGCATGGGCGTGCGTGCGGGGGTGGAAACCTTCTTGCGCTCCAACGGGGTGGACTTTGTGGACCCCGAAGACGGCATGCAAATTTTCTTGGACGAAATTGTTTACGGCCAAGTGCCTGAAATTGTGCTAACCGGTTCGTTGGGCCGCTTGGATTGGGACCACCAGCTTAAGTTTGAATGGGACGAAATCGGCTCTGCGGCCGATTTCGCCGCCAAAGACGGAGGGGATGATACGCCCAAAGGCGGTTCTGCGGCCCCGGTAGCTCCGGCCGCCAAACCGGCTGCGGCACCTGCCCCTAAGTTACAAGCGGGGCCGGATGCCTCGAAAGCCGTTCACTTTTTGGGCAGCATCCAAAGTCTGCAAAAAGGGGCTGAAATCCACGTGGAAAAAGAGTTTAATTTGACTTCGGACCCGTACTTGGCCGACCACGCCATTGAAGGCACCCCGTATGTGCCGGGTGTGATGGGCATTGAAACCTTCTTTGAAACGTCCACTGCGCTTACAGGCAAAGTAACCCAGGCACTGCAAGATGTGCATTTCTATTTGCCCATTAAGCTGCTGCGCAACCGGCCGCAAGCGGTGCGCGTTATTGGTAAAGCAGTGGGAGAGCAAGTAAATATGGAAATTGAGTCCGACTTTATCAACAGCAAAGGGGTGAAAATGGGTAACACCCGCCGCCATTTTACGGCCCGCACATTAGACGGATTTACTTCCACGTGGGAGAGCGTAAAAGCACAAGCAATGACCGGCTTAGAGTGCCCTTTGCAAGTCACCCCGGCGGAGATTTACCAAAAATACTTCCACGGGCCGTCTTTCCAGGTGCTGGGCGGTATTGTGCGCGTCAATGAGCAAGAGTCTTTGGCTATTTACAATACCACACCGCGTCCCCAGTGGACCGATGCGCCGCGCACCTTGCTGGCTAACCCGATGCTCGTTGAGGCGGCGTTCCAGTGCTGCGGGTTCCAGGATATGGCTGTGGCCCACAAGATGACCTTGCCCGACGGTATTGCCGAAGTAGCGGTGCTTAATAACCAGCTGCCGCCCGCCCGGTTGTACTTGTACGGTGTGAATAAAGGTACTACGGCCGACGGGAAAACTTTGCACGACGCCTATGTGTTTGACGCACAAGGCAACGTGTGGGTGGAAATCCACGGCTACCAAGCCATTGGGCAATAATGGCTTATCAATTAGAAGTAGTTGATTTACACGCACTGCCCCCGGCACATGAAGTTTTGAGCGAAAAGGAACAGGCTTTTTATGAGGGCCTCAAAATCCAAAAGCGCAAAACCGAATGGCTTGGGGGCAGACTGGCGTTAAAGAAGCTGCTGTGCACCCACTTGGGGGGCAAGCTGGCGGACTATGCCGTTTTAACCCCCGGCGGGGTAGGCAAACCCACCGTTACGGCGGGGGGAAAAGAAATAAAACTCCCCTTTAGTATTACGCACAGTAACGGCTATGCGGCGGCGGTTCTTGCGCCAAAGGCCCGCTATGTGGGGATTGATTTGGAAAAAATTGCCCCGCGCATAGCGGCGTGGAAAAACGATTTTTTTCATCCGTCCGAATTGACGGAAGATACGGATGAATTTTTGACCTCGCTTTGGACTCAAAAAGAGGCCCTGGTTAAACTGCTGGGCTCGGGCTTAACGATTAACAGCCTTGACGTGCGTGTGGTGGGGGGCAAACCGCAGCTGTTGGGCCGCGCGCTGGAGATTTACCGGGGGTTGGGGGAGCCGCAAATCACCTTGGAAACACGGCCTTTGTTGCCCGGTTTTTGCTTGAGCGTAGCTGTGGGAAAATAAATTTTGTTATAATAAGGAAAAGTTTTGTAGTAAGGGGGTTGCACAGACGCCTGCTAGGCGCAGAAAATACAATTTATTACTGTTTTTGAACCGTGTGGAGAACACGGGTACCCTCAAAGGGTTACTGACAGGTCAAAAACAGTCGTTTGAGGTACAACTTGGGTGCGCACCTAAGTTGTGCCGAATGTTTACCGCCCGCAAGGGTGGTAAACTACGGCTGTATATTAGGCTACCTGTCAGTGGTCTGGTATGATAGCCGTTTTATTATGCCCGGCCACCGGCAAAAGGTCTATTAGACCTTAAATAAGGAGAAAAAATGATGTATCAAAATGCCCGGCGGGGTAATACGCAACAAAATTGCAAGATATTAAACGCGGGGATTCTTCCCCCCTGGAGGGGGAAGATGTCCGCTAGGACAAAAGAGGGGGTATCCAATACGCCTTTTTTAACACCCCCTCTCCCGGCCTTCGGCCACCCTCTCCCTCCGGGGGCGAGGAAAACACCCCACGGTTTTACGCTTATTGAGTTGTTGGTAGTAGTGCTGATTATTGGTATTTTGGCCGCGGTGGCGGTGCCACAGTACCAGAAGGCGGTGGAAAAGGCACGGCTGGTAGAGGCCCTTACTAAAATATCTTCCGTTGAAAAAGTGATGGACTTATACGTGTTGGAACACGGATATGAGAGTGCCGACTTTTTTGGCAAAAACGGAATTGAAACGGATATTGACGTAAAAGCTGAATTAGAAAACCCAGCAAATGCGACTGCCAGCTCTCGCTCCCCGTATTTTGATTACCAGGCATACTGTAGTATGAGCAGAAAGGTTTGTGTTTGGATAATCAACGCAAGTGATGGCAACTTAGCGCATCCTCGCGAGTATGTTTTGTGGGGGGAGCGTGGTGAGCAAGGACAGTGGACCCATTATTGCGAATATGATGACGAAGATGCGATAGGGACGTTTGTTTGTACACAGTTGTATAACCAAGGATGGCAACAAAGCGACCTATACTATTAAAATAAAATCCCCGGCAATCAACCGGGGGTTTTTAATGCTTTTAACAGGCAGTAATTATCTTGCGCTTTGGGCCAGCATTTCTTTAATCTTCCCGTTAAACGCTGTAGCATTGGCCAGTGTTTCCAACGTCATCGGCATCCGGTAGCGCCAATAATGGTGCGGATTAGCCGGCACGTTGATGCGCTCGTCTTGCGGGTCTTGTCCGCGCAAGGTTTCGTCCATGGCGGTCAAGTCCTGCAGGCCAATTAAGGCCAGCATAGACGGGCTAAAGTAATGCATGCGGATAATTTGCGTGCAAATGTCCGTATTGGCTTCTTCGGGCGCGGTGCCTTCCCGGCCCAGGACTTTGTTGTAGAACTTTTGCGTAAGTGCTTTGTTCTCTTTCCACCAGGCGCGCAGCACGGACATATCGTGCGTGGACGGCGTAGCCACCGAGAGATACGGATATTTTTTGATATCGTCGAACGTGGCCCCCAACTGCTTGGGCATACGCTGTATTTCCAGCGATAAGAGCTGCAATTTTTCCATCACGGGTTTGACACACGCCGGGATCATCCCCAGGTCTTCGGCGCAGGCCAACATGGAGGTCGCTTGCGTTAAACCGGGCAGCTTTTTGAGGGCTTCTTCACCCCAGAATTTGTTGTGGCGCTGGAAGAAGAAGTCATTATACAGTTTGGTAAACGCTTGTTGGTCTTGCGGGGGGAGCATCTTAAAGTAGCCGTCGCTCAGCGCGGCAATGCGTGGGTGGTAGTGGTCCGCGTGTTGGTGGTCCACTACGAAGAGCACATTGGAAATAAGCGCGTACAGCCCTTCTTTTAAGCGCAGGTCTTCCTCGTCGGTTTTACCCGCAAAGAAATTTTCCACTTGGCGTTGGGTGGCAAATTCATCTTTTAATTGGTAAGTGCCGTCTTCTTTTTGTTCCAAAAATTTCTTTTTGGCTTTGTCGGCCAGGTCGCCCAGTTTTTCTTGCAGATACTCTTCGGTAATTAGAGGCGACAAGAACCGTGCGTTAAACGTAAGGCCGTACTTGGCAATTTCCTCTTCGCTTAGCGGCAAGGCGGGGGAAAATTGTCCCAGTAGCCCTTGCACGCTGTGCTGCGGGATTTGCCAAATGCGGAAGAACCCTAAAATGTGGTCAATGCGGTAGGCGTCAAAATACGCAGCCATGTGCGTAAAACGGCGCATCCACCAGCGGTAGCCGTCTTTGGCCATTTCGTCCCAGTTGTACGTGGGGAAACCCCAGTTTTGGCCGGTGGCCGAAAAATCGTCCGGCGGGGCCCCTGCCTGGGTGTTTAAGTGGAACAGCTTGGGTTCCGTCCATGCTTCCACACTATTGGGGGAAATGCCAATGGGGATATCCCCTTTTAAGATGACGCCGTGTTCGCGTGCGTATTGGGCGGCTTCTAAAAGCTGGGTATGCAGCACAAATTGTACATAATACCAAAAGCAGACTTCTACGTATTGCTCGGAAGTGGGCGCGCAAAATTGTACCAAGTCTTCATACGAAAATTGCGTGTGCTGCGGCCACTTATTAAATTGGGTGGTGCCGTAGGTGTCGCGCAGGGTGCAGAACATAGCATACGCCGGCAACCAGTGTACGTTAGCCGCAAAGAATTGGCGGAACTGCGGGGTGGCTAAAGTGGCTTTGCCATGTTTTCTAAATGCATGAAGCAGGCGTTCTAATTTAAGCTTGAGGGCTTCTTCATAGTGAACGTGCCGGGTGGCGTTTAATTTTTCGCGTTCCTGTTCAAAGCGGTTTTCTTCTTTCGGTTCGGCTTGCGGCAACGCATCGGCATTGACATACAACGGGTGCAACGCATAGACGGAAACCGCATTATACGGGTAAGAATCCAGCCAAGAGTGGGTGAGCGTGGTGTCGTTTACCGGCAAGAGTTGGATGACTTTTTGCCCGGTGCTGACCGCCCAGTCCACCAAGGGTTTTAAATCGCCAAAATCCCCGGCTCCCCAGCCATGTTGGCGGCGCAGCGCAAATACCGGGATGACCACCCCGCCGGCGCGTAAGGTGGCGCCTTGTTTAAAATGCGGGCGAAGCCCTTCTAACACAAAGACGTTCTTTTCGGCCAAAGAGGGGATGGTAAGCGTGCGGTTGGGGCCTTCTTCCCACAGCACGTCTTTTTTACCTTCGGTTTTTAGGCATAGCTTATATTCTAAACGCTGCGGGAGTTTAGCTACGTCTAAGGAAATAACCCATTCGTTGGGGTCGGTTTCCGTTAGTGGTAAAGCGGCACTAGGATTCCAATTGCCCAGTTCCGGCGAGCTGCCGCACAAACAAAGAGTTTGACCGGGTAACAGCTGGGCCGCTTGTGCGCGCAAAACAAGCGTGCGGTTAAACAAGGTGAATGTCTTGCCGGGTTTGCGCTCGCGCTTGCAAAGTACGTCGGTAGCGGCAGAGGAAAATAACCACGATTCACGCGGTAAATCTTGCCAGGTATCTTTTAACTGGTAATTTTCCACCGCGGGATCTACCGGCAAAATCCGCGATACTAATTGCCATTCCCGGCGGACGATTTGGCCTTGGCTGCGCACTTCATAATGGTAGGCCATCATAAGGGGTTGGTTAAATTCCAAGAGAATATGCCCCGTCCAGGTTTGTCCGTCTTTGGTGGAAAGGGGAATGTTGATTTTATTTTCGTTAGCCGCAGCGTGTGCGCGGTACAAAACGGCATGGAGCGTTTCGCCCCATACCGTTTTATAGTTGATTTGAAAAGACAGTTTCATTTTTATTTTACCCTTGTTGCGTGACGTGATGTTCTTTTACCCACACGGTAAAAGCAGCGGCAATAAATAAGCTGATACCGCCTACCCCTACGGCTGCAATGGCACTGCCGCCAAGCACGTGTTTCATAAACGGACCAAAGAACAGGTTTACACAAATTTGCGGGATAACAATAAAGAAGTTAAACACGCCCATGTAAAAACCCATTTTATCCGCCGGCAGTGCATTGGAAAGCATCGCATACGGCATAGACAAAATGCTGCTCCACGCGATGCCGATACACACCATAGGGATTATCAAACTCATTTTACTAAATTGTACGCCAAAAAGGGTAAGTCCTAAGCTGGCTAGGCCCAGTCCGCCAATGGTTAAACATGCAATGTGGATTTTTTTGGCGGAAAATTTAGTGGTCAGCCACAACAACGCAAAGGCAAACGCAAACGCTACCCCGTTGTAAATACCAAAGCAGCTGCTGCCCCAGTTGGCGGCGGTTTCATATTCGGGTGTGCCGGGCGTAGCGTGGAAAACCCCGCTGGCAATACCGGGCGTAAAATACACCCACATCACCATAAACGCGGCCCAGGTAAAGAACTGCACCACCGCCAAGCGGCGCATTGTTTGCGGCATGGTGATCATGGCGGTCCACATTTCTTTTAAGGAGTGCAAGGGGCTGACGGATTTTTTTTGCAGCGCTCTAAACTCTTCCATATTGGCCGGCGGATATTCGGGCGTGGTAATGACGGTGGCCAAAATAGCTACAAACAATACCACCGCACCGATATAAAAGGAGTAGCGTACGGTGGCCGGAATGTGACCGAGCGGTGCCTCGGTGCTAACGCCAAAATACGTTAAAATTTGCGGCAGGAACGAGGCAATTACCGCGCCCGCACCGATCATCACGCTTTGCATGGCGTAGCCGGTTTTGCGTTGTTCTTCGGGTAAAATATCCCCCACAAAAGCGCGGAAAGGTTCCATGCTGACGTTGACGGAAGAATCCAGTAACCACAGGGCTATGACGGCCATCCAAATAGCGGTGGCTTGCGGCATTAAAAACAGCGCAATCATGGAGAAAATTGCCCCGCCTAAGAAATACGGGCGGCGCCGGCCCAAGCGGTTCCAAGTACGGTCACTAAAATATCCTACCAGCGGTTGTACCAAAAGACCGGTAACGGGGGCTGCCAACCAAAGCATAGGGATTTGGTCTTCGCTAGCCCCTAAGCGCGAATAAATGGCACTCATGTTGCCCATTTGTAAGGCCCAGCCGAACTGGATACCAAAAAAGCCTAAGCACATATACATAATTTGCATAAACGACTTAGGCGGACGTTGTGTATTTACCATAGACCCCTCCTTTATATAAAAGTACGTAACACCATTATAACAAGATTTTTTTATTTGTGAAGCGGAAAAATTGATTAGAAACAATCTTTTTGAAACCGATAACAAGATGAAAAAAATTTGCTATCATACTCTTATGGAAGAACTGGATAGTACAACCGAATATTTTAGACATTTAGGCAACATCACTAAAGAAATTGACCGCGAGGAAATGGCACAGTTGTGGGCGCGTGTCAAACAAGGTGACGAAACGGCCAAAAACCGCATTATGGAAATAAACTTGCGCCTAGTCGTACCGACGGCTAAGCGGTTCCAGCGCCCGGGTATTGAGCTGATGGATTTAATTGAAGAGGGAAACCTGGGGTTGTGGCAAGCCATTGAGAAGTTTGAACCGCAAAAAGGCTACCGTTTTTCCACGTATGCGATTTATTGGATTGAGCAGTACATCCGCAAATTTATTGAAGAACAGTCCGGCTCTATTAAAATTCCGTCCCACGCGTGGGGGAACCTGAAACGTTGGTTTAAGGCGTGGAATGAGCTCAAAGAAACCAACGGGCGTGACCCGTCCTTGCGGGAAATGGCTGAGGAGCTGGACCTAACCGCCCGGCAAGTAAAGTCTATTATGGACACGTTAAGTGCTGCCAAAGGGGTGGATTCGCTCACGTCCTTGGTGCGCGAAGAAGACGAAATGACACTGGAAGAAATCATCAGCGATGACGGCAAAGGTAATCCGCACGATGTGTTTGTAGCCAATGAAGACCAGACCAATTTAAAACAAAGCTTAGACGATTTGCAAGAGCGGGACCGCCAGGTAATTGTCATGCGTTACGGCTTGGACGACAATAACCCTAAGACGTTGGGCGAAGTGGCCGAACTGATGGGCCTTTCGCGCGAACGGGTGCGCCAAATTGAAGAGCGCGCCATCCGCACTTTGCGCCGTGCCGCCCAAAAGGCCGGTATTTTGGAAATGACGGAGGATAATTTCCGTACGACCAAGTTGCACACCGCCATGCGCCCGCGCGTGAAAACAAACATTTTGGGTGAAGAAGTAGACGATAGCCCGCTAACTAAACTGATCCGCCATAAAGTGGCCCAAGCCAAAAAACATATTGCCCAACGCAAAGCCGCCGAGGCACAAGAGGCCCGGCAGGAAAAGAAAGCCCTCAAACAGCAAAAGACGGCTCAAAAAAAAGCGGCTAAAAAGAAGGCAAAACGTGCCCCTCAAAAACCGGTTAAGAAGACAGTTAAAAAGCCTGTCAAAAAGGCTGCGTTCTATAAAGCTGCTAAAAAACCGGTGCGAAAGCCTGTCAAAAAGATTGTCAAAAAAGTTTCCAAAAAAACTTCCAAAAAACGCTAAATTTGCGCCCCCGTAGCTCAATTGGATAGAGCGATTCCGTCCTAAGGAAGAGGTTGCGAG
>CAMVRX010000035.1 GCA_947170005.1 uncultured Elusimicrobium sp. | reverse complement strand
TCAATCCAGCGGTGGGTGTGCGCTTGCGAGCGGGTAAACAACACCGCAATGAGCAGCCCCCACGTCAGCAGCAAAAGCACCTTGGGTTGAAAGAGTTTAAATTTTTGCAAGCGCAAATACGTTTGGGACAAAAAGAGCGCCGCCCCCATGCCCACGATATCAAACACCAGCTGGCGTTTGACGTAGGAAGTTGTTTCAAACGCACTGGCCGAGTACGTAAACAACAACCCAATGAGCACAAAGGCCGTGCTGATCAAAAAGATGGTGTTGTCCAGTTTAAGCGGCTGCCACGCACCGGGCCGGGGGCGAGCCCCCGGGGTGCGCTGCATAAATGTATTGCGCCGCTGGGGCGCTTTTTGGGTAAATAAACGCGGCATAGTTATCTAATTTTCAGCGAGGCCAGGGCAATAAGCATCAGCACCACGCCCACAATCCAAAACCGGACAATCACCTTCGGCTCCGGGATGCCTAAGAGTTCAAAATGGTGGTGAATGGGCGCCATTTTAAACAGGCGTTTGCCGTGGGTGGCTTTAAAATACGTCATTTGCAGCATCACAGAGAGGGTTTCCACTAAAAACAGCCCCCCGGCAATGGGCAAGAGTAGTTCTTGCTTGACGCACAGCGCGGCCGTGCCAATCACTCCGCCCAGAAACAGCGAGCTGGTGTCCCCCATAAACACTTGGGCCGGGTAGGCGTTGAACCACAAAAACCCCATACACGCCCCGATAAGCGCGCCCATAAAAACGGTTATTTCCCCCGCGCCGGGCACGTAAATAATTTTTAAGTAATCGGCAAAGTTTACGTTGCCCGCTACGTAGGCAAAAATGCCGTACGTCACTGCGGTAAATACCATGCACCCGCTGGCCAGCCCGTCCAGCCCGTCGGTGAGGTTGGTGGCGTTGGAAGTGCCCACCACCACCAGCATGGCAAACGCAAAGTAAAAAACCGACAAGTCCACAAACATCTTACTCATATACGGGATGATGAGCGAGGTGGCATACTGAGCGTTGGGCGGGTTTAACGCCAAATAACCCACTACGACCACCGCCGTAAAGAGCTGAATAGCCAGCTTGACGGAGGATTTCATCCCCTCCGGGTTTTTCTTAACGAGCTTGGTATAATCGTCCAGCACGCCGGCAAAACCCAGTGACACCGTAGTAAATAGCAGCAGCCAAATGTAGTTGTTGTCCAGCCGCCCCCATAAGAGCACGCTGACAATGAGGCTCAGAAAAATGAGGATGCCCCCCATGGTGGGGGTGCCGCTTTTAGACAGGTGGGAAGCCGGCCCGTAGGAGCGTTCCACCTGTTGGATTTTGTACGAGCGCAGTTTGCGCACCACCGCCGGCCCGATGAGCAGTGTGAGGAAAAACGACGTAAAAATCGCCGCCCCGGTGCGAAACGTAATGTAGTTAAAGATATTTAAGAAACTAATGTCATCTTTAAATAGCGAAAGATAATAGAACATTTATATCTCCTTAAAAATAGTTTCAAAATTCATCGAGCGCGACGCCTTAATCAGGCACGTGCCGCCCTTTTGCAGCAGTTTTTTCAGGTCTTGAGTCCAGCCTTGGGGGGTGCTATCATACCACAGGCAAAGGCCCGTTACATCCCGCAAGCGTTCGTAGGCGTATTTCATTTCGGGGCCTGCCAAAAACACGTAGGGAATGTGGTTATCCAAAATATCGCGCGCTACTTGCCGGTGATACTCTTTGCTGGACGCACCCAGTTCTTTCATATCGCCCAGCACGGCCACGCGCGGCGTGTCGGGTTGGCGGCCCAAAATTTCCAGTGCGGTGTGCATGCTGGCCGGGTTGGCGTTGTAACAATCCAAGATAAAATGCGTGTTGCCTTGGGTAATGCGTTCCAAACGCATGGGCATTGGGGTAAAGGTGCCCAGCCCGCGTTGGATATCGTCCATATAAATACCCAGGGCAATGGCCGCGGCGCACGCACAGGCGGCGTTTTGTTTATCGTGGCGTTCGAGTTTGAGGTCAAACACGTAGGCTTGGCCTTTGTAGGTGAAGGCAAAGTTTTCCGTCTCCAAAATACGCAAGAGTGCGTTGGGGTTAAAACCGACGGAAATAGCCTTGCCTTTGTACTGCGTGTCCAGCCGGGCTAAGAGGGGGTTGTCGCAATTATACACCAAGGTGCCGCCGCTGCTAAGGCCTTGGATAATTTCGGTTTTGGTTTTGAAAACGGTTTCCAAATCGTGGAAAAATTCCAGGTGGGCCGGGGCCACGTTGGTAATCACGGCCACGTCCGGCGCACAGAGCGGGGCGGTTTCCAAAATATCGCCGGGGTGGGAGGCCCCCAGCTCAAACACGCCGTATTGGTGCTTGGGTTGGATTTCCAAGAGCGAAAACGGCACACCGAACTGGTTGTTTAAGTTGCCCACATTGGCAATGGTGTTTCCGGCGGCGCTACAAATGGAGCGCAGCATTTGTTTGGTGGTGCTTTTGCCGTTGGAGCCGGTAATGGCGGCCACTTTTAAGGTGCTGTTTAAGCGGTGGTATTTGGCCAGCGCTTGCAGCGCTTTTTTGGCGTCGTCCACCCAAATATAAGAGGCCGTGTCCGGCGTAGGGCCGGTGTAGCCTTTTTCGGCCACAATCACACGCGCGCCTTTTTGCAGCACGTCCGGGATGAACTGGCGGGCATCAAAGCGTTCCCCGCGCAGCGCCCAAAACCCTTCCCCCGGCGTAACGGCGCGGGAATCGGTTACAAAAGAAACTAATTTTTCTTCGGGGGTGGCACTTTGCAGGGTGCCCCCGGTAATTTTTGCTAGTTTGCGTAAAGACAAGTTTAACTTCATACACACTCCTCTTAAAAATCTTCTTGGTCCGGCGCTACGCCTTTTAGCACCAGTAGCGGCTGTGCAATTTCTTTAAATACTGGGGCCGCGGCCGTGCTGCCAAAGGCGTATTTTTCCGGGTTGTCCAGAATAATTAAAATGGTAAACTGCGGGTGGGTGGCCGGCACCATGCCGCAAAAAGAGACCACGTGGTTGCGCTTGGCGTATCCCCCCTCTTTGGATAGTTTTTCGGCGGTGCCGGTTTTGCCGGCTACGTTGTAGCCTTTAATTTGCGCGCGCTTGCCCGAGCCTACCTCCACCACCGTTTGCAATAACTTGCGCATTTCTTGGGCGGTTTCTTTGGAAAGTACGCGGCGGATTTTGATAGGCTTGGCTTTTTGGTCCACTTTCCCGCTTGTATATTCAATGCGGTCCACCAAGTGCGGCTGCATGAGCGTACCGCCGTTGGCAATGGCCGAGTAAGCCGTAATAAGCTGGATAGGCGTTACCGCCACCCCGTAGCCGTAACCTTTGGTGGCCAGGTCCACTTTGGTCCAGGTGTTGTAGGGCGAAACGCTGCCGTTGGATTCACCGTTAAAATTGATATCGGTTTTACTGCCAAAGCCAAACGCTTTGAAGTAGGAAAACAACGTCTTGGCGCCAATTTCCAGCGCCACTTTCCCGGCGCCGATGTTGGAAGATAATTGCAAAATTTCGGCCAGCGTAAGCGCATCTTTGTCGTGTTGTTTATCGCGCACGACAAACCCTTTGGCTACTTCCCAGTTGCGCCCGTCCATGCCAATGACGGCATTGGGGGCCAGCGTGCCCGAATCGAGCGCCGTGGCGATGACGATACTTTTGAAGGTAGAGCCGGGCTCGTAGGTAAACTGGAACGCCAGGGATTGGCCGTCCTGGGCGGGGTACGAGGCGGCCGCCAGGATGTTGCCGGTGTTGGGGTCCTGCACGACGGCAATGGCATGCTGGGGGTGGTTGAGCTCTACGGCTTTTCGCAAGGCGCGCTCGGTATAGAACTGGGCCGTTTCGTCGATGGTTAAGTAGACGTTGCCCACGTTTACTTTTTCTTTTAAACGGCGGTCATAAATAATTTCCCCGCGTGCCGAGCGTTTAGCCCGCTTTTTGCTGATGTCCTGGGTCATTTCTTCGTTATACATTTGCTCAATGCCCGAGAGCCCCACATTTTTGGAGTTGGCCTCCCCCAAAATATCAATGGCACTTTTGCCAAAGGGGTGGATGCGTTCATATTCCGGGGTGAGCTCCAAGCCTTGGCCCAGCGGTTTGCGCAGCACTTCGGCCAGCTGCATGTAAACGTCGGGCTTGATTTTTTTGGCCACAAAGAAGAAGTTTTTATTGTGTTTCCATTTCTCGGTGATTTGCGCTTTGGGCAGCCCCAGGGTTTGGGACAAGAAAGAAACGGTGGCGTCTTGGTCTTTGACGTAGCGTTTGACAATCCCGCACGAGTGCGTCCGTACCGACGCGGCCAGCGAGCGCCCGTTGACATCAAAAATCCCCCCGCGCAAGCGGTCTTCGGCCAGGTAGTTATAAATGGTGCGCTCGGCCTGGGAGGAATATTCCTCGTGGCGCCACAGCTGCAAATAAAACAACCGGCCGGTAATCAGCACCGGGGCCAGCAGCAGCAGGTACATCACCCAGCGCATGCGTTTTTTGACGTTAAACACCGTCGGGGCGGAAAAAGAAGAACGCCGCAGCATTAGGGTTCCTCCAACACAATCACTTCATGGGGTTGGGCTTCTACCAGGCCCAGGTGCTCGGCGGCAAAGGTGGTAATTTGCTGCGGGCCCGAAAGGCGGGAAATTTCCAGCTGTTCATACTGGTTGCGGGCTTCTTTGATATCTACTTCCTGCTGCAATTTGCTGACCAGCCGCCCGCTGCGGATAATCCCCAAGTGAATGGAAGTAATAATAAATAACCACACCACAATAATCAAAAAGATACCCAGTTGTTTTTTCATAAGCGTTCAATCACCCGTAACTTGGCACTGCGTGCGCGCGGGTTGGCCTGTATTTCGTCGTGCGAAGGCACCAGCGTGTGTTTGTTAACCAGTTTCCACCCGCCTTGCTGCACCAGCGCTTTAAATTGGTTTTTAATCAGGCGGTCTTCAAGCGAGTGGAACGTCAGCACCGCCCCGCGTGCGCCGGGGGACAGCAGGGTTTGCAGCACGTGGGCAATTTGGGCCACTTGCGCCAGCTCCTGGTTGCATGCAATGCGCAACGCCTGGAAAATTTGCGTGGCCGGGTGGACACGTGCGCGCTGCGGGCCCAGGGCCGGTTGTAAAATTTGTTTGAGCTGCGTGGTGGTGGTAATGCGCTGCGTGCGCCGGGCATCCAAAATAGCGCGTGCGGCGGGTTCGGCGCGGCGCTCTTCGCCAAATTCTTTAAAAATGCGTGTCAGCTCGTCCAGCGGCCAGGTGTTTACAATGTCGGCCGCGCTAAGCGCTTGGGTGGTATCAAAGCGCATATCCAGGGGCCCTTCGCGCAGCAAACTAAACCCGCGCGACGGGTCATCTAGCTGGTACGAACTCAGCCCCAAGTCAAACAACGCCCCGTCAATTTGGTGCACCCCGTGCTGCGCCAGCACCTGCGGGGCTTGGGCGTAACCGGCGTGGCAAGGCGTTAAGCGCGGGTCGTTTACGCGCTCGGTGGCCATGCGCAACGCGTGCGGGTCTTTATCCAGCCCAAAGATGCGCGCTTGGCTGCCCAGTTGGTTTAAAAAGTAACGCGTGTGCCCGCCTAAACCCAGCGTGCCGTCCAGGTACGTGCCTTGCGGGCGGGTGAGCAGCAGTTGCGCAATTTGCGGCGCTAAAATGGGGATATGCGTCCACATTTATTTTTTCCCCCCCGCGCCGGATAAAATTTTCCCTTCTTTGTAGGCTTTTTGCAAGTCGTGCAGCCACACGTTTTGCAGCGTGCTGACTTTGTTAAACGGCATGCCGTACGCGCGGTACAAAGCCTGGTGCACCGGGGAGCCGTTTTTCAGCTCGGTGCAGAACTGGTAAAACTCGTCGCGCGAGCGGGTGTTGAGCAAATAGTCCACCAGCGCGTAAGCTTCGGTATACCACATTTCGGCCTGGTCTTTGGGATAGTCCTTGAGGGTTTGGGCGGCCATCATATCTTCAAACGGGATCATTTGCCCCGTTTCTAAAATTTGTTTCAGGCGCCGCACCGCGTAACCGGGCTGCTGTTTGGAAGCGTACACTTGCATATACACGGCCATCCCTTCCGAGAGCCACAACGGCGAAAGTTTAGGCAAAAAGTAAGGGTCAAAATACAGGTGGGTCAGCTCGTGCACGGTTAAGGGGTAGAATCCGGTTTTTTCAATGACGTACATGGTGTCGGACTGTAAATCCGACGCGGCGCCGGACCAGGAAGGGCGGTGGGTAAAATCCATGTACGACTGTTTTTGGTTAAACAGCATGACTAAAATTTTGCCCGGTTTGGCTACCAGCGTAAAGGGGGTTAAATCCAACATCAAGTTGCCGTGGATGGTGTCAAGCACGTCTTTGACTTTGGGGGTCACGGGGTCGTGCTCGCGGTAGATGAGGTAGTTAAACGTATCCCCGGTTAAAAACCCGGGCGGCGGCGGAACCCAGCGCACTTTTTGGGCGACGTTGGCCGGACGGTACGACTCCACCGGGATTTCATCTAACTCCCCCGCCGGGGCCAGGGTGGCAATTTTTTCCAGCCCGCTAATGAGCTGTTCGGCCTGGCTGGCCGGGGCCTCTTGCGGGGTGGATGCGGTGGGGCCTTGCTCGTTGGGCGTTGCCATCAACGTGCTGGCTTGGCTGTCGGCGCTTGGGTTATGAGTGGCAAAGCGTTTTTGTTCGCTGGTGAGCGAGTTCATCACGTCTTTGACCCCAAACCCGCGCAGCACCCCCGCCCCCACTAACAGGGTCAGTCCAATACCGAAAATCGTATATACTGTGTTACGCATAGTCTTTTTTAAATGGTACCAAAAAGCGGGGCTGCTTGTCGCACGGTAATGTGTATAACAGGGGCGTTAAGCACGCGGCCCCGGGGCACGCGGGCGTTTGCGGGGCCTTGCCTTGAAACGCCAAGAAAATCCCCCCCGGTTTTACAGCCGCCAAACACAAAGGTGCAATATCGGGCAGCGGGCCCATGGCGCGCTCGGTCAGGGCGTCAAAGGCAAAGGGTGCAGCTTGCCCCAAGCGCACGTTTTTGACTGTTACGTTGGGCAGGCGCGCAGTGAGGGCGGCCCAGTTCATAAATTTGCACCGCCGCTCCAAACTTTCAATGAGCGTTACGTGTGTGTGCGGCAGCGCTGCGGCCAGGGTCATCCCAATATACCCGCACCCGGCGCCTGCGTCGGCCAGTTGCTGTGCGTGCGGGGCCAGGGCTTGCACGGCGGCCGCCGCTACCAAGCCGTCGCACAGGTGGCGCGTGACCACTTCTTCAAACGTGGCGGCGCTGGTTAAATTCAAAAAGTCCTTTTTCTCCCACACGCACCGGCCGTACGCCAGCAGCGTTTGGGCTTGGGCGGGGGTCAGGGTGAGGCTCCGTTGGGCGGCAAAATCAGTGAGCAATTTTTGCATTTTTGAGTTTCCTAAACCGTTCAATATGGATCGCCAAGAGCTGTATATCCGCCGGAGTCACCCCCGGGATGCGGCTGGCCTGGCCCAGCGTTTGGGGCTTAATTTCGCGCAGTTTTTGCGCGCTTTCAAACAGCAGCCCGCGCACGGCGGCGGGGTCAAACCCGTCGGGGATTTTGATATGGTCCAGGTCGGCCAATTTTTCGGCCTCTTTTTGGTTGCGCTCAAAGTAGCCGGCGTATTTGGCTTGCACCTCGGCGTAGCGGCGGGCGTTGGCCAGCTGCCACGGGCCCAAATCACCCTGCGGCGGGGTGTGGCCGGCGCACAAAGCTTCACACGTGCGGCGGTAATTTTCAAAGGGGGTCTTATACGCCGGGTCCACAAGCCCCAGCGCAAGGCCGTGGGGCGTGAGGCGCAAGTCGGCATTGTCGTTACGCAACAGGATGCGGGACTCCGCGCGCGAGGTAAACATCCGGTACGGTTCGTTGACACCTTTGGTAACCAGGTCGTCAATCAGCACACCGATGTACGCTTCGTCGCGCCGCAGCACAAACGGCTCTTTGCCTTGCACAAAGCGTGCGGCGTTGATGCCGGCCATAAGCCCTTGTCCGCCGGCTTCTTCGTAGCCGGTGGTGCCGTTGATTTGCCCGGCCAAAAACAGCCCGGGCACACGCTTGCTTTGCAACGACGGAAATAAATCTTGCGGGTTGGCGTAGTCATACTCCACGGCGTAGCCGGGGCGGGTGATGCTGCATTTTTCCATCCCGGGTACCGAGGCGATCAGCGCGCGCTGCACGTCCTCGGGCATGGAGGTGGAAAAACCCTGGATATAATATTCCTCGGTGTAAAAGCCCTCGGGCTCCAAGAAAAGCGGGTGGGAAGTAACCTCGGGGAATTTTTTGATTTTATCTTCCACCGACGGACAGTAGCGCGGCCCCTGGCTGTGGATGTTGCCGCCGTAAAGGGCCGAGCGCATGAAATTTTCGCGCAAGATTTTGTCGGTTTGCAGCGTGGTGTGCGTGATATAGCACTGGCCAAAAGTTTTGTGCGCCAGCTCTTTCGGGTCGGTAAAATGGCTCATGGTCCAGGGCGGGTTATCGCTGGGCTGCGGGCGAAATTTTGTAAAGTCCAGGTTGCGTGCGTTGATGCGCATGGGCGTGCCGGTTTTAAAGCGGGCCATCGGCAGCCCCAGTTCTTCGCGCAAGTTTTGGGAAAGGGCGTTGGCGGGCATATCGTTGTAGCGGCCGCCGGGGGTCATCACGGTGCCGATGTGAATGGTGCCCGCCAAAAAAGTGCCTGTGGTCAAAATAGCGGTGCGGGTGTGATAGAAAGTATTGCGCAGCGTGAGCACGCCGCACACGCCGGTGTCGTCCGTGCAAATTTTCACGGCTTCGTCTTGCATCAGGTCCAGGTTGGGTTGTTTTTCCAAGAAATGTTTAAAGGTAAATTGGTAGATTTTTTTGTCGCACTGCACGCGCGGGGAGTGCACGGCCGGCCCTTTGCCCGTGTTAAGTAAATGGTAATGAAGCGAGGCAATATCGGTCACGCGGCCCATGGCTCCGCCCAGGGCGTCTATTTCGCGCACGATTTGCCCCTTGGCAATCCCGCCGATAGAAGGGTTGCACGACATTTGGGCAATGGTGTCCAAACTTTGGGTTAAGAGCAGCGTGCGTGCGCCCAGCTTGGCCGCGGCCAGGGCGGCCTCGCACCCGGCGTGCCCGCCGCCAATCACAATTACGTCGTAGTGTTGCGGACAAGTAAACATTTATTTCCCCATACAAAATTTTGAAAAGATTACACCCAGCACGTCATCGGGTGTTACTTCGCCGATTAGTTCGCGCAGGTGTTTAAGCGCGCCGCGCAGGTGTTCGGCCAGCAGTTCCCCCCCGGCGTTGACGCGCAAGAGGCCTTCTTCCAGCTCGGTTTGCGCGCGCAAGAGCCCCTCGTAATGGCGCAAGTTGGAAATCAAAATTCCGTCCGGCGCTTGGGCGGCGGTATCTTGCGTGAGCCAGGCTTTTAGCGGCTCAATGCCTTGGCCCGTTTTGCACGAAACATCTTGCACTTCTACACCTTGAACGTCGGCGGGTAAGGACAAAGGGACCGGGGCTTTGTCGGCCTTGTTGCGCACCAAGAGCGTGCGTTTGTGTTGGCCCTTGATTTGCTGCCACAGCGCAAGTTCCGTTTTGCTAAGCGTAAGGGAACCGTCGGTTACCCACACAATCACGTCGGCCTCTTCCATGGCGCGCACGCTGCGGCGCATGCCTTCCTGTTCGGCCACGTCCAGCGCGTGCTGGCGGATGCCGGCGGTATCGGTTAAAATGATTTTTTGGCCGTTTAAATCCAGCGTTTCTTCTACGGTGTCGCGGGTGGTGCCGGCGGCATCGGTCACGATGGCGCGCTCGAAGCCCACCAGGGCGTTAAGCAAGCTGCTCTTGC
>CAMVRX010000034.1 GCA_947170005.1 uncultured Elusimicrobium sp. | reverse complement strand
GTCGGTAAACTTCTGTTTGGTTAATGTAAACCGAGTTTTCGTCGAACGAGCCTCGCAAGTTGAGCGTGGCGTACGTCTGCCGGACCGCGCGCAGCGCGGCAAGTACGCAAGCGAAAGTCGGTGCAAAGGCGGCCAAAGGTGGAAAATTGTTGCTGAGGTATAACCAGGCATCGCGCCCGCCGTTCAAAATTTTCCCTTGTTTTCCCCGCTAAAATAACGTATAATAGTAAGGTACATTTTAATCTACTGACCCTAGAAGGTGGTGAGAACACACATGGTTTTTGTAAAAGTTAGAGACGCTGAACACCTCGAAGAAGCCATCAAACGCTTCAAACGGGAATGCGAAAAAAACGGGATTTTGCGCGAAATTAAACGCCGCGAAACCTACACTCCCCCGAGTGTAAAACGCAAACTCAAATCCGAGGAAGCCCAGCGCCGCGCACGCCGCACCAAACGCAGACGCTTTTAAGTTTCACTCAACTCAGGCAATAGTCCTTACCCAAGGGCTATTGCCTTGTTTGCCTTTTCGTTTTCAAGGAAAATACCGTGAAAACAGACATTGTAGAACAAATCAAGGACCGCGTGGATATTGTAGAGCTCATCCGCCAGTATGTGCCCGGACTAAAACGGGCCGGCAAAACCTACAAGGCCTGCTGTCCGTTCCATAAAGAAAAAACACCGTCTTTCACCTGCAGCAGCGAAAAAGGGCTGTTCTATTGTTTCGGCTGCCAGGAAGGGGGCGATGTGTTTGCGTTCCTCATGAAAATGGAAAATTTGTCCTTCAAAGAGGCCGTGGAACGCCTGGCCGACCTGGCCGGGATTGAATACCAACCCACGCAAGCCCTCACCGGCGAGGAACAACGCCGCGCAAGCGCACGCAAAGTGTTGGACTTTGCCCGCCAATACTATCATAAAAATTTCATGTCGCGCGCGGGCGAACACGCGCGCGCGTACGTAAAAAGCCGCAACCTCACCAAAGAAACGTGCGAACATTTTGAGCTGGGGCTTTCCCCCGCCCCGGGCGCTCTTATTGCGGCCGCCGAACAAACCGGCTACAGCAAGGCCGATTTAAAAGACGCCGGGCTGTGTACCCAAACCGAGTACGGGCTGCGCGAGTATTTCCGCAACCGCCTGATGTTCCCTATTTGGAACCAACGCGGCGACACCGTGGGCTTTGGCGGCCGTATTTTGGGCGAGGGTGAACCCAAATATTTAAACTCGCCGGAAACGATTTTATTTACCAAATCCCACATTTTGTACGGGCTCAACTTTGCCGGGCCCGCTATCCGCAAAGCCGGCCGGGCGGTACTGTTGGAAGGGTACATGGACGTGATTGGCTGCCACCAGGCAGGTGTCACTTACACCGTGGCCCCGCTGGGCACCAGCTTCACGGCCGACCACGCCAAACTGCTTAGGCGCTACACGCAAAATGTCATCGTGCTGTTTGACCCGGACGAAGCCGGCCTAAAAGCTGCACTGCGCGGGGCGCTTACCAAGCAAAAGCTATTCTTAAAACAATAGAACCATTTAATAATTACGAAGACTTATTTTGACCGAAGAAGGATTTTTTGTAAAGGTGGCCTCTCTGCCCGACGGGCTGGACCCCGATGAATATATCGTTCAGTACGGCAAAGAACGCTTTGAGCAAATTTTAGATAATGCCCAAGATTTAATTGCGTTTGCCCTAGCGCGCCAATTGGCGCTGCACCCGCAGCCGCTTTCGGCCCAGGCCAAAACCACTATCGTAACCGAGCTGGCCCATATCATTACCAAACAACCCGACAGTATCGTTCGGCGTGAGTGGGTCAAATACGTGGCCGAAACGCTGGGGCTGGAGGAAGCGTTAGTGTTGCAGCGTTTGGGACAGGTAGAGAAGGCGGCCGCCACCACCACACGCTATCAGGCGGCCCCGCAGCCGGCCGGCACACCGGCCGTTGTGGCCGCTACGGCCGAAGAAGATTTGCTAGCCTGGATTTTAAAAAGCCCGCAGCATATCGTTCTGTGCGACGGGCTGAGCGAGGCGGATTTTTCGTCCGCCGCGTTATGGCACGTGTTTCAAGCCCTGGTCCAAATCCGCCAGGCACACCCGCAAGCGCAAGACCTGGCCGACTTGGCCGCCCAGGCGTTGCCCCAACATAAAAGCGAAATAGCCAAGTGGGCCCTGCGCCCCACCCCCGACGATTTTGATCCCGCACGCGACATTGCCGCCTGTGCGGCCAAGCTGGAACAAGCCGGCCTCCAAAAGCAATTAAACGCCGTTACACGGCAAATGAAAACGTATGGCACCGGAGAAGTGCCGCCGGAAGTTTTTCAGTCTTATATGCAGTTGCAACGAAAATTAAAAAAATACCGGAGTTAGAAACTTATGGCATCTGGAAACAAAGCATTAAAAGATTTAGTGGAAGAAGGAAAGGAAAGCGGTTTTCTGTCGCTGGAAGAGTTAAACCGCTCCCTGGCCGCGGCCGACATGAACGCCGAGGACGTGGACGGCGTGATGGGCACGCTGGGAGACCTGGGCATCCAGGTAGTGGACCAGAAAAAATTAAAAGAAACCGAAAAAGAGACTCTGAGCGAAGATTGGAACAATTTGTCGGCCTCGGGGCTGGACGTATCTAACTCGATCCGAATGTATTTGTCGGAAATGGGGCGCGTGCCGCTCCTCTCGCGCGATGAAGAAATTACCTTGGCGCGCAACGTGCGCGAACGTGAAAAAGAGCTGCGCAAACTGGTGTTAGAGTCCCCCATCACCATGCGTGAAATTTGCAACTGGGAAGAACTGGTGGACCAGGAAGAAATGACCACCAAAGAGCTCATGCCCCGCGGCAAACGCACCACGCGCGAGCTCAACAACATGCGCCGCAAATTAAAAGAAGCCGCCCAGTTTATCGGCAAGCGCGAAAAAGAAATTACCAAGCTGATGAAAGAGCTGCGCACGGATTCTCTATCGGAAAAAAAGCGCAACCGCTGCATTGAAATGCTGGAAGCCAAGCAAAAAGAAGTAGTGGCGCGCATCAACAAACTCAATTTAAACCAAAACAAAATTAAACGCTTGACCAACAAAATTAAAAACCTGGCCGACCGTTTAACCGAAACGTCCAATGACTTAAAACGCTTTGACGAATATTTTGGCCCATACACCCAAGTAAAAAAACTGGTGAACGATTTGAAAGCCAAAAAAATCACCGAAAAAGCATTCAAAAAAGCGACTAAATTTTCGCTGGAAGAATTAGAACGCGCACTGACCAACATTGAAGGCATCCGCCGCCGCCACGGCCAAATGGTGGACATGCTGCCCATGAGCGAAAAAGAATTTTTGGCCTTTAACGACCGCATCATCTTCTTTGAAGATATGATTTTGCAAGACAAGTTAAAACTCATCAAAGCGAACTTGCGCTTGGTGGTGTCTATTGCCAAAAAACACGTCAATTCCAATTTGGAACTGTCCGATCTCATCCAAGAAGGCGGGCTGGGGCTGATGAAAGCAGTTGAAAAATTTGAATATAAACGCGGGTTTAAGTTTTCCACGTACGCTACGTGGTGGATCCGCCAAAGCATCAACCGCGCCATTGCCGACCAGGCCAACACCATCCGCATCCCGGTGCATATGAAAGAGTTGGTGTCTAAGCTGACCAAAGTAACCAACAAATTCCGCCAGGAACACGGGTGTGAGCCGACGATTGAAGATTACGCCAAAACGCTTCACCTGTCGGCCGAGAAAGTAAAAAGCGTCTTAAAAATTATGCAAGACCCGATTTCGCTGTCCACCCCCATCGGCGAGGATGAGGACACCAACCTGGAAGATTTTATTGAAGATAAAAGCGGTCCCAACCCCACCGCGGCGGCAGTGGATTTCCTGCGCAAACAGGAAGTGGCCGACGTGTTAGCTACGCTTTCTGAGCGCGAGGCCAAAATTATCAGCTTGCGCTTTGGGATTGATTCGGGCTACCCCCGCACGCTGGAAGAAGTGGGCAAGATGTTTAACGTCACGCGCGAGCGCGTGCGGCAAATTGAGGCCAAAGCAATTCGCAAGTTGCGCCACCCCAGCCGCACAAAAATGCTCAAGGATTACCAAGAATAAACGACTTTCCGGTGATGTATCATTAACCCACCCTTTCAAGGGTGGGTTTTTCTTGACCAACAATTTGTCAAAATCTCGGGAACTCCCGTGTCCCTTATTGTTGCCGCGGTTGTTCGTTCTGATAGCAGCCTCCTGCTATTTCCGTTAGTTTTCCTGCGGTTCCCAGCCCAAACTGCTTAAGCTGTTGCAAATTTGTTCTGCCTTTTCTCCATCATAGTAACAATTTTTTTCCCAAATTCCGTTTTGCAATTGTAGGCTCAAAGCATATAAACTTTCATCACTCAATTCTTTCCCTCTCATAGCATGCACAGAACAATAACTACTGTTACAAAAAGCCTGATATCGATACAATTTACTATTACATTCATTCCCAACACAAGAAGCTAGCGGCACATCAATATCCAGTTCTGCTTGTCGTCTCTCTGGATCCCCTAAAAAGTTAACACTCTGCATCCCATGCTCCAGCACGTAAACATCTATCGCTTTTTTAAGCGTGTCTATAACGGTTAGTGCTTCTACCACGCGGGCTTTTTCCACGGCTTTTTGGTATTGCGGCACGGCTACCGCTGCCAATATGCCAATAATTAAAACTACAACTAACAACTCAATGAGGGTAAACCCCCGTTTACAACTTGTTTTAGACTGATTACTTTTCATTTTATTTTCTCCTGTGTACGACATAATTTCAAGATATCAAAAAAAAAAAACAAGTCAAGGCTTTTGCGGGGGCACCTTTTAATAGTAAAATACCTATATGAGTGCCCCCATTAAAATCCAATATCTAAAGGGCATTGGCCCCGCTAAAGCCAAACTGTTTGAACGGTTGGAAATTTCCACCGTGCAGGACCTCTTGCACTACTACCCGCGCACGTACCAGGACCGCCGACTAAATACCCCGCCCAACGAATATAATGCCGAGGCTCTCACCATTTTTAAGGGCCGCGTGCTGCGCACCCAGCAAATCCCGGCGCGCAGTGTGCTGGTGTTTAAAGCAGTGCTGGAAGACGAAAAAGGGCAACAATTAGAATGTACCTGGTTTAAAAAACGGCCGTATCGGGCCTTCCGATTTGACCCGTTCGGGCAAATCAAAAAAGATTTCCACTTAAATAACGAGGTGTGGGTCATCGGGCGTAAAAACGACCGCGGGGCTATGTTTGCCCGTCAAATTACCGTGGAAGAATATTATGTGGCGGCCGACGCGCTTACCCAGCTGCATGCCGGGCGTTTAACGCCCATTTACGGGCTGACCGAAGGGCTGACCAACAAACAATTTCGGCAATTTATGTACGAAGCCCTGCAAAGCAGCAACCCGGCGGACGAACCCGAAATTTTACCCCCCGCCCTGTTGCAAAAACGCCGGCTTTTAACCGCCCCGCAAGCGCTAAAAGCCATCCATTTCCCCAACTCTTTGGCTGAACTGGAAAGTGCCCGCGCCCGCCTGGCGTACGAAGAATTTTTACTGCTGGCTACCGCCTGGGGCATTAAGCGCACGCAAACTAAAATTTTAGCCAAAGACTACTCGTACGAAGTGAAAAAAACGCTGCTCACGCCGTTTCGCACGCAGCTGGGGTTTACGTTCACCAATAGCCAAAAGAAAGTCATTAACGAAATTTTTAGCGACCTGCTTTCCCCCCGCCCCATGAACCGGCTTTTACAGGGGGATGTGGGCTCGGGCAAGACGGTAGTAGCGCTATGTGCGATGCTGCTGGCCGTGGAAAACGGCTACCAAGCTGCGCTGATGGCCCCGACGGAAATTTTGGCCGAGCAGCACTACTTAACCTTCAAGCGCATGCTGGCCGGGCTGGACGTGAACCTGGCGGTATTAACCTCCAGCACCAAAGCGGCCGAGAAGAAAAAAATCTTAAAAGGGCTTGCGGACGGGTCTATTCACATTTTGGTCGGCACGCATGCGGTCATCCAAGATAATGTGGCGTTTCACAATTTGCGCCTGGCCGTGATTGACGAACAGCACCGCTTTGGCGTTAAACAGCGCAGCAAACTCAAGGAAAAAACCGCCAAATTGGATTTGCTTACCATGACCGCCACACCCATTCCGCGCACGTTGGCGCTGGCTTTTTACGGGGATTTGGACGTTTCTACGCTTAGCGAACTGCCCCCCGGCCGCCAGCCCATTTTGACCGAGTGTGCCACCTCCAAGCTGGCTTACGACCGCGTGCGCGAAGAAGTGCAAAAAGGGCGCCAAGCCTACATTGTGTTTCCGCTCATAGAAGAGAGCGAAAAAATTTCCGCCAAAGCTGTTACCGAAGAATTTGAAAAACTCAAAAAGGTGTTTCCGCAGTTTCGTTTAGCGGTACTGCACGGGCAAATGAAGCAAGAAGAAAAAGAAAAAGTAATGGCCGATTTTGCCGCCCACAACACCGATATTTTAGTAGCTACGCCCGTAATAGAGGTGGGCATTGACGTCAAAAACGCCACGGTCATGGTCATAGAAAATGCCGAGCGCTTTGGCCTGGCCAGTTTGCACCAGCTGCGCGGGCGCGTAGGCCGCGGTGAACACGCAAGCTATTGCGTACTGGTACCGCAGCATGCGGGCAGTGTGGCGCGCGAACGGGTAGATATTATTTGCGCCACACGCGACGGCTTTAAAATCGGCGAGCGTGATATGCAGTTGCGCGGGCCGGGCGAAATTTTGGGCACACGCCAGTCGGGCGAGTTAGAATTTAAGGCGGGCGATATTTTTAAAGACCAAGCCATTTTACACTGGGCCACGCAGGACCGCGATGAAATCCTCAGCGCGGACCCGGGCCTTGTGAAGCCCGAGCACGCACTGTTTCGGCGGAAACTACAAGAACTCTACCAGCAAAACTGGCATCTGATTGACTTGAGTTAGTTTTCCTCCGGCTCCCACCCTAAACTGCTTAAGCTGTTGCAAATTTTTTCGGCAACTTCCCCTTCGTAGGAACATGTCTTCTGCAAAATTTCGTTGGAATTCCAACGCAAAATAAGCCCATAGTAATCATCCTCACCAACAGTTCTTTCAACAGTAATTCCACACGAATCCGAACCCCCTACCCACGTAGAAAGGCTACACGAAGCAATGTAGCCAAAATATTTGGAATAACAACGGCCGCGACTTGTATCACTGCAGTCTAAATGGCTGACCACGTCTATATCCAAATCTACTTGGTTAGCGGCACCCACAAAATAGACATTTTCTATCCCATGTTCCAGTACATACACATCCATCGCTTTTTTAAGAGCGTCTACCGTGGTAAGGGCTTCTACCGCGCGGCTTTTTTCCACCGCCACCCGGTACTGCGGCATGGCCACCGCCGCCAAAATGCCGATAATAAGCACAACAACTAACAGCTCAATGAGGGTAAACCCGCCGTTATTACATAAAGGCGTCATGGCAGACTTGATCTGCCGTCTTCCACGCACGTTGTTACACAACTGCAACTGCAACGACAAGCGTCGAAGATCCTGAGTCAAGCTCAGGATGACGCCCTTTCTGAAACCTTCTTTTGAGCAAAAACGGCTCTGGTTTGCATTTTTATTCACTTTGTATATCCCTCCGTTTATATAGGTCCTACCGTTAAAATTTACCAAAAAAAAAAAACGCGTCAAGCCTTTTAAAATGCCCGGCAAAAAAAAGGCAAAAAATTGTTATAATAATTTTGTCATTTACTTTGCCGCAACGGATTGCACTTGTTTATCAGTACCGCGGCGGCACACAACAGGAGAAACCAGTGAAAAAATATACAGCAGAACTATTCGGGACGTTCGTCCTTACGTTGTTTGGCTGCGGCGCAGCCGCCTTGGCCGGCCAAGCTTTGGGTATGCTGGGCGTGGCCTTTGCGTTTGGCTTGTCCATCGTAGCGATGGCCTACGTCATTGGCAACATTTCCGGCTGCCACATTAACCCGGCTGTGTCGCTCGGCGTGTGGATGAGCGGCAAAATGAACGATAAAGACTTTGTCTGGTACGTAGTAGCCCAATGTATCGGCGGTATTTTGGCGGCCTTGGTGCTGGCAGCGATTATTAACTCCAGCGACTTGGGCGGCATCGCTTTTACCGGCTTAGGCGCTAACGGCTATGGCGAATATTCCGCCATTGGGTTGGAAGTAGGCGCCGCCTTACTGGTAGAAATGATTTTAACCTGCGTGTTTGTACTTACGGTACTGGGCGTAACCGACACGGCCAAAAACGCCACGGTGGCCGGGTTAGTCATCGGCCTTACGCTGACGTTTGTGCATATTTTGGGCATCCCGCTTACGGGTACGTCCGTCAACCCGGCGCGCAGCTTAGGGCCGGCCTTGGTACTGGGCGGCGAGGCTTGGAGCCAGCTGTGGGTATTTATTATTGGGCCTTTCTGCGGGGCGGGTTTAGCCGCTTTGATTTGGAAAAAGCTCAAAGCCAAATAAGTAGCTTTGTTGTAAAAAACCCCCGCACCCAGCGGGGGTTTTTTATAGTTTAACGGTGTTTTTGCCCAGGTAAGAAAATACATAATACGTGGCGGCTTGTTCTTTTTCGGGGCGTTGCGGGGCGGAATGGGGCTCCTCAATGGCTGCCGTGGGGAAACCGGCCTGATGAGCGGTTTGCAAGGCGTGCAAGGCGTCCTCGGCCACCAAGGTTTGGGCTTTGGCTGTACCCAGCCGGTACAGGGCCTCTTCATACACGGCCGGGCTGGATTTGCCTACCCCCACCTCATCACACGTAATCACAAATTCAAAATATTTTCTTAGCCCCAAACGCGCGAGCGAACGCTCGGCCAGTTCTTTGTCCGAAGCGGTAGCCACCGCCATTTTAACCCCTTGCGCGTGCAGCCGCGCTAAGGTTTCGGGCACGCCGGGCAGGGGTTCAATATCGTTGTAATAATGTTCCCGGATGGGGCGCAAGGTGAGGGTTAAAATTTCTTCGGGGCTTTGTTCCAAATGATAACGCTCTTTGATTAGCTGCGCCCCGTCCAGTAACGACAAGGGAACCAACGCTTCATCCAACCCCGGCTCCGGTTCCAGCCCTTGGCTGCGCACAAAATTACTGCCGGAATGGTCCCACGCACTTAGGGAGTCCAACAGGGTACCGTCCAAATCAAAAATGACCGCTTGCACCGCGGGTTTGCCGGGGAAATGCTGTTTATTCCCTTTCCCGATCCCAGGCCGGCAGCCCAGTTCCCCCAGTAATAACAAAAAACAAATGAGTAGTTGTATAAAACGCATGATTTTATTTTACTAAATATCGGTTTTCTTTCACTTGAAAAAAGTATAATATGGATATGCTTTTTATCATCTTAGCGGGCGTAACGGGACTACTGTTTTGCGCATTAACCCAACTGGGCAAACACATTATTTTTAAGCCCCAACGCACCTGTTGGCCGCTTCAACTTCCTTTTAAGCCCGCAGAAGCGGGGCCGCTGCAAGGCGTATATTTGCCCGCCGAAAACGGCAAACCCACGTTGGTATTTTTCCACGGGCGGGGAGGAAACATCTCGCATTTTGAAAGCTTTGCCCAAACCTACCGCCCGCTGGGATATGGTATTTTGATGTTTGACTACCGTGGCTTTGGCCGCTCCCCGGGTACGCCCAGCCAAACGCACTTGCAACAAGATGCGCTTAGCGTGCTGCGCTACGCGTTAGATACGTTGCACCTTTCCCCGCAACAAGTGGTTATTTACGGGCACTCGCTAGGCAATGCGCCCGCTTTGTTTGCCGCGCATACCTTACGGCAGCTGCCGTTGCGGGCCCTTATTTTGCAAAGCCCCTTTTTAAGTAC
>CAMVRX010000033.1 GCA_947170005.1 uncultured Elusimicrobium sp. | reverse complement strand
TTACGCTTATTGAGCTTTTAGTAGTAGTTTTAATTATCGGTATTTTGGCGGCGGTCGCCGTGCCGCAATACCAAAAAGCAGTGGACAAAGCGCGCGCATCAGAAGTCGTTCAATTGATTAGCACGTTGAAAAAAGCCGCTGAAGTATGGGTACTGGAACATCCAGGCCAAAGGGGTGAGGATATTTTACGCAAAAGTGCAACAGATTTCTTGGATGTTGACCTTGCATGCGAATATGATGAGGAAGATGATACTGCTCTCTGTGAAATTGGGAATTACATAAAAGAGGGAGAGGTAGACATTGATAGCGATGGTGATATCTATGTGGTGTTTCGATTTTATTATGCCTCAACGGGTTCTGACCCCTATGTGACTATGGGCGCAGTACGAGAGGACGGCCAATGGATACATAAATGTGGATACTATAACGACCGAGGGGAGGCTATTTGTAACGGTTTACAAGGTTACGAGGCAATAGAAAACTGGGAATACTAATTTCCTCCTAAAACCGGGTGTGGCGCAAGTGTGAAATTTGTTTCCCTTGCGCCACACCTTTGCTATTTACTATAATAGCAATATGAAGGCTTTTCCCATTATTGTTTCGTCCCCGTCGGGTGCGGGCAAAACTACCATTGTGGATGCGGTGCTTAAAAAAAATCACACCGTTGCCCGCGTGGTAACCGCCACCACCCGCTCGCCGCGCAAAGGCGAAAAAAACGGCAAAGATTACCACTTTTGGACGATTAAACAGTTCGAACAAGCCATCAAAAAACACCAAATGTTGGAGTGGGCCCAAGTGCATACGCACTACTACGGCATCCCGAAGAAATCCGTAGATGACCTCTTAAAAAAAGGCATCTGCCCCATTTTGGTGATAGACGTGCAAGGCGCGCGCACCGTCAAGGCGCAGTACCCGCAAGCGGCTACGGTGTTTATTGTGCCGCCGTCGCTCAAAGAACTTAAAAAGCGCATTTTGGGCCGCAACGATAACACGCAGGATATTGAAATCCGCCTGGAAACGGCCAAAAAAGAAATGAAGGAAATTGACCGCTACGACTACGCGCTTTTAAATGACGATTTGCAAGAAGCCATTGCCAAAATGGCGGGCATCGTGGCGGCCGAGCAGTGCCGCGTGGCCCGGCAAGATAAAAAAATAAAGATTTTAAAATAGCACACAGGAGTAACTATGTCCTTAAAAAATGACCAAGAATTAGCCGCAAAATTGACCGACTTTGACGGAGACCGCTACGACGTGGTAGTCCTCGCGTCCATGTATGCCAAAGAGCTCAAAAAGAAAAGTGAGTTTAAACACAAACCCACCGCCGCCGTCATCAAAGAGGCGCTTGATGCCATCTTGTCCAAGCGCATTACCAAAGAGGAAATTTTAAGCCTCAGCACCTCTAATTACGCCGCCGAACAAAAAGCCGCCGAAGAGGCCCGCTTAGAGGCCGAGCGCAAAGCCAAAGAACCCATGAAGCTGTAATTATGGCCGATTCGTTGCGCGGGCTTGCCGGGGATTTTAAACGTTTTTTAGCCGCCCAAGAAGAAGAGGAGCTGCTGGATATCTCCCGCCCGCGCGAAGACGCGCCCGCTTTATCCCCCGCTGCGTTGCACCAAGCGGGGGCTTTTGCTGCCCAGGCCGCCCCTAAAATGGCGGAAAACTCTACGCTCAAAGTAGATTTCCCGCGTGCGCAGCCGCAACCCGCCCCGGAGGAAAACCCCGTGAATAAAACCGATAAAACCCGCGCTTTGGCTGATTTGGCCGAAGTGATTAAAACCTGCACCCGCTGCCCGCTGGGGGCCACGCGCCTAAACGCCGTGCCCGGGGAAGGCAATGTGAATGCCGACGTGATGTTTGTGGGCGAGGGGCCCGGCTTTGATGAAGACCGCCAAGGCCGCCCGTTTGTGGGCCGTGCAGGGCAGCTCTTGGACAAAATGATTTTAGCTATGGGCCTGGCGCGCGAGAAAGTATTTATTGCCAACATCGCCAAATGCCACCCCATGGTGGACCCCCTCCACCCCGAGAAACACGGCAATGACCGTGCCCCCAACGCCCAAGAAATTGCCTGCTGCCGCAAATATATTGAGCAGCAAATTGCGATTGTATGCCCTAAGTACGTAATTGCCCTGGGCGGCGTGGCGGCCAAGGCGCTAATTAGCGATGCGGCCAGCCTGGGCGCCTTGCGCGGCAAATTCCACAACTTGCATTTGGACAGCGTGCAGCTGCCTAAGCCGGTGCAAATTATTGCTACGTATCACCCGGCCGCCCTGTTAAGAAACCCCAACTGGAAAAAAGATGCCTGGCAGGATTTGCAAATGGTCATGGATCAGCTGGGCCTGAAAGGCGCGCGCAAATAATATGTTTTGCAAAGTGGTGTTTGACGTTCCGCTGGACCGCGATTTTGACTACCTCGTGCCCGATGAGCTGGCCCCACGGGTGCGCCCCGGTGTGCGCGTTACAGCCCCGCTGGCCAGCCGCTTAACGGGCGGGTTGGTGGTGTCCACCGCCGAGGTTTCCTTCGCGCCCGCGCACGTCAAACTAAAACCCATCGCCAGCGTGGTGGATGAGCGGCCGCTTTTCGGTTCCGATTTATTTCCTTTAATGCGTTATTTAAAAAGCCACTGGGGTTGCCCGGTGGGCCAGATTTTGTTTGCTTTGATTCCCCCCCAACCGTATTTTAAGCTCAGTGCGCCGCCCGCGTTTGTGCGCCCGGCCGTCAAGCACCCGCCGTTTACTTTGAGCGCCGACCAGCAACGCGCGCTGGCGCTACTGCAAGGGGCTGCCGGGTACGAATTTAAACCCTTTTTATTTCAAGGGCCGGCCGCTACCGGCAAGACCGAAACAATTTTGCGCGCCGCGGGCGAGGTGCTTAGCAGTTTTGGGCAAGTGCTTATCACCGTGCCCGATATTGTGGCAGCACGGCAGTTTATCCAACAGGCCCAGGCCCGCTTTGGCGCGGACCATGTGTACGCCTGGCACAGCCGCATGCTGCTAAGCCACAAGAAGAAATATTTTTCCAATATCTCAGGCGGCGTGCCGTGCGTGGTGGTGGCTACGCGCTCGGGCGTGCTGCTGCCGTTTAAAAACTTGCGCCTGGCCGCTATGCTGGATGAGCACGACGAAAATTACAAGCAGGAAGAAAACAAACCCTATTACCACGCGCGCGACGTGCTGTATTTCCGCGCCCAGGCGCACGGGGCCGTGTTGGTGTATGCGTCGGCCACACCCAGCGCCGAGATGCAAGCGTGGGTGCAGCAGCGTAAAGTGACGGCGGTACCGTTTGAAACGCCCGCTTGCAAAACGTATGCCCCGCAAATCAAAATCACCGGGAAAAAAAGCGACAAGAGCCGCTATTTCTCGCCCTTTTTGCTCGAGCAACTGGCTGAGAATTTAGTTAAAAAAGAGCCCGCCCTGCTCATTTTAAACCGCCGCGGCTATGCGGGCACGTACTACTGCTTAAACTGCGGCGCGTACGCCACATGCAAAAAATGCGGCACGATTTTAACGCACGAAAAACAGGACGACGGCACCGAGCGGCTGCATTGTAAAAAATGCGGCGCGGTGGAAGGGTTGCAACAAGAGTGCCCCAAGTGCCACAATTTGGTTTTCAAATCGCGCGGCGGCGGCACGCAAAAAATTGTAACCGAACTGGCCAAGCTGTTCCCGCACGCCAAGCTTTTGCGTTTGGATTCCGACACGCTTAAAACCAAAGCGGGCCAGGGTTTTGAAGCGCTTAGTGCGCTCAAAACCGGGCAAGCCGATATTATTGTGGGCACGCGTTTGGCCTCAGGCGCGCTGCGCGGTTCGCGCGTGACACTCAGCGCCGTGTTGGACGCGGAACTGGAACTGGACGGGCCCGATTTCCGCGCCAGTGAAAAATTTGGGCAACTTTTATTTGAGCTGCGCGGGCATCTCTCGTGCGTGCCGGACGGGCGGCTTATTATCCAAACCGCCGACCAAAATGCCTACGATTATGCCCCCGTACTGGCCGACAATTACGCGGCCGCGGCCCAAACGGAATTGGAGCTGCGCAAATCCTTTGCTTATCCCCCCTACACGCGTTTTATCCGCGTGACGCTCAAAGCCAAAGAGCTGGACGTGCTGCACGCGCAAACGCAGCGCGTGAAACAACTGGGCGAGGGCCGCACACTGGAAATTTTGGGCCCGGTGTGGTGCGCCAAAAAAACCGACAAACTCAAAAAGCAGTATCTCTTGTTTAAGACGGATGAGGAGCGGTATTTGGACCTCTTGGCGCAGTTGGACAGTTTTGAGCCGGGCAAAGGGGCCAGTATTCAAGTAAGCGCCGACCCGTATAATTTTTATTAAAAATCAATTTGTCATTCCAAACTTGATTTGGAATCTTCCACGCAAGTTTTTAGCGTTCGTTGTTCGTAAAACGGCAAGCGTTGAAGATCCCGTATCAAGTACGGGATGACGCCTTAATGTGATAACAACAAAGAGGCCCCGGAAACGGGGCCTTGTCAGGCAATGCCTGACCTACCACAACGTGGCAAGTTATTCTTCGTCGCTGGGGGTCCAGCCTTGCGCTTGCAAACCTTCGCACAACGATTTAGCATAAGCGGGTGTATCACCAAAATACCAACACCATTTCTCCCATGTACCCGGAGAATCACTAGTCAAAAACAAAACAAATTCTCTTTTTTCTTGTGGATCTCCGTTTTGATGGCGTGCTGCTTGTATATTACATTGTCCATCGGAATAACATATGGCATTATAAGTAAAATATTTACTGTGGCAAACCTGATCTCCACTCGCACACGTCAGCGCGCTTTCTACGTCTATGTCCAACAGCCCGCACCGGCCGTCATCCGCATTGGCACAAGCTACCAACTTGGTGTTTTGTTGGAGCGTTCCGTTGGCCAGCAGCCACGCATCAATGCCTTTGCGGATGCTTTCCATTAAGGTAATAGCCTCGGCTGCGCGGGCTTTTTCTACGGCTTTTTGGTATTGCGGCACAGCCACAGCGGCCAAAATACCGATGATTAAAACTACCACTAATAATTCTATTAGGGTAAATGCTTTTTTGTTGTTTGTCATTTTGTTTGTCCTTATTTTTGGTTGGGCCCGGGGTTGCAACCCCGCAAAAAACGGCTGTTATACCGGGCCGACAAACTAGCTCCGTACAACAGCCGTAGTCTCCCGCCGAAGCGGGAAACGTTCGGCACACACTGGGTGGCCACCCGGTGTATGCCTTATAACGGCTTGTTTTGGAGGTTTGTCGTGCGTTGTTTCCAACGCCATGTATTTGAGTACACATCCAAAAACACTCAAATTGTACCTGTATTATAGCAAATTCGATATCCGCTCTACTAATTTGCTAAAATATAAATATACTTTTCAGGAGTGCTTTTATGACGATTGATGAGCAAATTTCTTTTCTCACACGCGGATGCGTGGACGTAGTATCCAAAGCGGACCTTGCCAAAAAATTGGAATCGGGCAAGACGCTCAAAATCAAACTCGGCTGCGACCCGACTTCGGCCGACTTGCACCTGGGCCACAGCGTGGCACTCTCGCTGCTGCGCCGCTTCCAGGATTTGGGCCACACCGCGGTACTCGTTATCGGCGATTTCACGGCCGCCATTGGCGACCCGTCCGGCCGCGACTCCACCCGCCCTGTGCTGGGCCGCGAACAAATTTTAGCTAACGCCAAAACCTATACCGACCAGGCTTTTAAAGTCTTGGACCCCGCCAAGACCGAAGTGCGTTTTAACAGTGAGTGGCTGGACCCGTTTGTCTCCGGGCGCGATTTACTGACCACCTTGCAACACGTCACCGTGGCGCAAGTATTGGAGCGCGACGACTTCAAAAAACGCATGGCCGCCGGCAACCCGATTAGTATGCTGGAAGTCTTGTACAGCCTGTTTCAAGGGCAAGATTCCGTGGCCCTCAAGGCCGATGTGGAACTGGGCGGCACGGACCAAATTTTCAATTTGCTCGTCGGCCGCCAACTGCAAAAAAACAACGCTCAAGAGCCGCAAGTAGCCATTACCGTGCCGCTACTGGTCGGCCTGGACGGCGTGAAAAAAATGAGCAAATCCTACAAAAACTACGTGGGGCTTACCGACGCGCCGGAGGATATGTTTGGCAAAATTATGTCCATCGCCGACGAAGTTATGCCCATGTACTTTGAGCTTTTGACGACCGAAAACCTGGACGAAGTCAAAGCCATGCACCCCATGCAAGCTAAGAAAAAACTGGCCCATTTGCTGGTGGCGCGCTTTCACAATGAGGAGGCCGCCAACGCCGCCCAAGCGCATTTTGAGACCGTGTTTTCCAAAAAAGAACTGCCCAGCGATATGCCGGCGTTTACGCCCGAAGCCGGCGCGCTGCTGTCGGCTGTCATTTTTGCAGCCGGCGCGGCCGAGAGTAAAAACAAAGCCCGCGGGCTCATCACCCAAGGCGCCGTGCGCCTCAAAGGCGAAAAAGTAACGCAAGACGGCCCGCTGTCTTTTGAAAACGGCGACGTGTTGCAAATTGGCAAGCGGCATTTTTTCAAACTAACCAAATGAAAAAATTGATTCTCATCAGCGTTCTTTTCCTGGCCTTTGTAGCCGCCGGAGTGTGGGCGGCCAAGGTGTATTTTTTCAGTAAGGGCGCGCTGGTGATGGTGCAAATCCGTCCCGGCCAAACCGGCAGCGACGTGGCCCGGTTGCTCAAAGCCAAGGGCGTCATTCACAGCGAGTTTTTATTCAAAGCGCTCTTGCGCCTGACCTCCTCGAGCAAAGACCTCAAGGCCGGGCGCTTTGATTTGCGCCGCAACACCTCGGACCTGGAGGTCATCAACTGTATTAAAACCGGGCGCTGCACGCATTACGAAAAAATCACTTTTTTGGAAGGCTGGCGCAGTGAGGAAATGGCCGAGGAACTGGCCCTGCACGGCGTGACCGACGCGCATGAATTTTTAAACTTGGTGCGCGCGCAAGACCTGGAAGGCAAGCTCTTCCCCTCCACCTATTTATTTGCCGACAATACTCCCGCTCAAAAAGTCATTGACGAAATGCTGGGGCAGTACCGCAAAAAAATTGCGCCGCTTTTTAAAAAATACAAGACAGACTTGACCGAGCGGCAAGTATTAACCTTGGCCTCGATTGTGGAACGCGAAGCCGTCGTGCACGACGAACGCCCCAAAATTGCGGCTGTGTATTTGAACCGTTTTCGCATGGGCAAACGCCTGGAGGCCGACCCGACCGTGCAGTATGCGCTGGGCTTTGCGCTAAACGAAAACCGCTACTGGAAACGCGGGCTGACCTATAAGGATTTAAAAATTTCGTCCCCTTATAATACGTATCGAAACGTCGGTTTGCCGCCGGGGCCGATTTGCAACCCGGGGGTGCAATCGGTCGAGGCCGTTTTGAACCCGCAGCCCGATTTTAACGCGCTTTACTTTGTGGCGGACAATACGGGGCGGCACGTGTTTTCGCACACGTTCCGCGAGCATACGCAAAATATTAAACGCATCCGCGGGCGCTGAGGGCCCCTTGCGAAAACTCCAAAAAATGATATACTAAGTAAGAAGGTATTTTACGAAAGGAGAATGATATGAAAGGTTTTACCTTGATTGAATTGTTAGTAGTGGTTGTGATTATTGGTATTTTGACGGCAATTGCGTTGCCGCAGTATGAGTTGGTGGTAGAAAAATCCCGCGCCAGCGAGGCCATGGTAAATGCAAAAGCCATTATCGATGCGTGCCAGCGGCATATTCAGGAGTATCCGGAGGACTCTTGTAACAATAAAACTAAAATTGCGGATGTGCAGTTAAAGGGTGGTGAATGGAACGAAGCAGGTACTTGCTTTCAAACTAAAAATTTTACGTATGCGTTTTTGCCAAGTCCGGTTCAGCATTTAGAAGTAGCCCGGATGGATACCCCGAATTGTGGGGATACGGGAGGGATGCTTTATTCCATTTCGTATAAGCTTGGGGAAGATACGGGTATATTGCAAACGGATAGTTGTGACCCGGGAGACGATTACTACCAGGTATGTAAATTATTTACTAATATGTAATCCAGCGTACCGTTTTAAAAGCCCCGGGCATTACACCCCGGGGCTTTTTATCGGCGGGAAATTTCTTACAGTTCCAGCAGTAGTTGTGCCGTTTTGTTGGCCGCCCCTAAGGGGTTGGGAATGGGCAGTTGCCCATAGGCCTTGCAGCGGGCGGCTAAGGTTTGCGGGGTACAGGCCAGCAATGCCTGGGTCAGGCGCTCGCTTAGTTGGGGGCCCTCCTGCACGATTTGCGCGCACCCTGTGTCCGCTAACACTTTGGCGTTGAAATACTGGTGGTTGGCGGCGGCGTGCGGATAGGGCACTAAAATAGCGGGCAGCCGGCAGGCAATCAGCTCCGCCAAAGTGCTGGCCCCGCTGCGGCAAATCACCACGTCGCAGGCTTTCATCAGCTTATACACTTCTTCACTATAGGGCAGCGCTTTGACGTTGGGTAAGCCTTCATAAGCGCGTTGCTGCGCGTCGTACCAGCGGGTTCCGGTCAGGTGGATAAACTGCCAGTTGGGGGCGTTTTTAATCACGTGCGGCAACGCTTCGTTGAGGCCTTTGGCCCCCTGGCTGCCCCCCATAATAAGCGCCGTGGGCCGGGTGGGGGCAAGCCCCAGTTTTTGGCGTTCTTGCGCCGGGTTTACCGGCTGGGCAAAATCAGCGCGCACCGGCGTGCTGACCAGCACCGCATTGGGATAAGTAGTGCGCATGGGCAAGCCCATCAGGCGCACGGTGGCAAAGCGGCCGCAAATTTTGTTGGAAAGCCCCCACAGGGCGTTAGACTCGTGAATGGCGGTTTTTACGCCCAGGCGGTGGGCGCAAAAGATGAGCGGGAACGATACATACCCCCCCATCCCCAGTACCACGTCGGGCCGGAAGGTTTGAATCAGCGTGCGTGTTTGCTGAAACGAACGGAAAAGTTGTTTGATAAACCGCCCGTGGCGCAGCGGGCTAAAACTGCGCGGCAAGCCGGTGTGTAAATCGAGCTGTTGGCAGGCCAGCCCTTCGCGGGCCAGCACTTGGGCGGCCGGGTCATTTTTACGGACCACAAAGCACACCTCGGCCCCTTGGGCCTGCAAGGCTTTGCCTAGCGCAAAGCCCGGATAAAAGTGTCCGCCGGTTCCGCCGGAAGCAATTAAAAAGCGTTTGTTTTTCATAAACGGTTCCTGTTTTTATAATGCGTGATATCGTCGCGCAGATTATTTTGGGTGTTGTCCACGGCGGCTAAATTGAGGATAATACCAATCATCACCAGCGTCATCACCACCGACGACCCCCCATACGAGAAAAACGGCAAGGCAATCCCCTTGGTGGGGAGCAGCCCAATCGCCATGGCCATATTGTAGAAGGCTTGGCCGCAAATGGTAATGGTCAGCCCGAAAATGACCAAACTGTTAAACGTAGTTTTGGCCACCCGCGCCAGGTTAATCCCGCGGATTAAAAGCCCGCAAAACCCCAGTACAATAAGCAGTACAAACAGCCCGGCTTCTTCGCACATGACCGAGAAAATAAAGTCCGTATGTGCGGCGGGCAAATACTGTAGTTTAAGCTCGCTGTTGCCTAAGCCTTTGCCCAGCCAACCGCCCGAACCGACGGCCAAAAACGATTGTTGCACCTGGTAGTTGGTCGCATTTTCGGCCGGGTTGCCCAGGTGTAAAAACGCCAACACGCGCGCCCGGCGGTACGGCTCGGCCAGCAAGGCCAGCAGGCCGGCTACCGTGCCGCCGCCAAAAAGCAGCGTAATGTGTTTCCAGTTGGCCCCGGCGGCAAACAACATCGCCAAAAACACGCCGCCCATCAGCAGCGGGGTGCCCAAGTCCTTTGCGGCCAAAATCAGCCCCAAGGTTACCCCGGCGGCCACCAGCGGGTGGAGCAGCAGCTTCCAATTTTTGGAGATTTTACCGGAGACGTTTTGCAAATAATCGGCCATGTAGATGACCAGCGTTACTTTGGCAATTTCCGAGGGTTGCAGTTTGATAAAC
>CAMVRX010000032.1 GCA_947170005.1 uncultured Elusimicrobium sp. | reverse complement strand
GGCGTGATTTGAACGGTATAACCCGGGGCCTTGGCTTGCACTTCTTGCGTTAAGGCGTTTAGGGCCTCTTTGCGCTCCACATCAAAACTAAGCACTACGTCAAACTGCAGGGTTTTTTTGGCGGTGTCTGCATAAAACCCGTGCATTTGAAGCGCCCAATCGTGCGAGAGGACGATTTCTTGGATGGTATTGCGGATATGGGCAATTTCTTCGTTGCTGGTGTTATAGGCATACACGCCCACTCCGGTCAAAATAATTCCCGTTTTGTGGAACACTTCGTTTTCTATTTTGCGCGTGAGTTCATCCACTTGCGCTACTGTAAGGGTATCGTCCAATTCCAAGTGCAAAGACGCATAATTTTTATTCGGGCCGTAGTTGTTAATCAGTAAATCATACACGCCGTGCACCTGCGGTTGCGCCTGGATGATTTCTTTGACTTGTTTCACGAGTTCCGGTGCGGGGCGTTGGCCCAAAATATCATGCAATGTTTCTTGCAGCATGCCGATACCAGCTTTCATAATCACTAAAGAAATGACCGCGCCCACATACGCTTCCAAAGAAACCCCCCACCACAAACGAAGCAGCGCACAGGCCAGCACGGAGGCAGATAAAATCGCATCAAAAGACGCATCCGAGCCCGACGCAATCAGTGCCCCGGAATTTACCTGTTTGCCTTTGGTTTTTACATAATTGCCCAGCACCAGTTTGGCGATAATCGCCACCACCAAAATAATCAGCGTGAGTAGGGAATAGTGGGCGTCTTGGGGGTGGAGCATCTTTTTAATAGATTCGATAAGCGCCGTAATACCCGCGTATAATACCAGCGCGGACACAAACATAGAACTTAAATATTCGATGCGCCCATGCCCGAGCGGATGTTTTTTATCGGGCTGTTTGCCTGCCAACTTGGCACCGATAATCGTAATGACGGAAGAAAGCGCGTCGGAAAGGTTATTGACCGCATCCAAAATAATGGCAATAGAGTTGGACAACAGCCCCACCGCCGCTTTAAATGCAGCCAGCATGATGTTGGTCACAATGCCTACGATACTGGTTTTTACAATAATTTGTTCTCTGCTGGCGGCCAAAGCGCGCATATTTTGTGTTTCTTCCATAGTTTGCTCTCAAAAAGGTTTCCAGCGTTGGTCTTTGTCGCTAAGCAGCAGGGGCGTTCCGTCTGCCAGGTGATAGCCGGCCGCACTGGCCGTACCGTTATAGGACGGGCCGCTGACCCCGGGCCACACAATACCAATGGCCGGGTCGTTCCACGCCAACCCGCCTTCATCGCCGGGGTGGTAAAAATCGGTTACTTTATAGCAAAACTCCGCCTCGTCCGACAGGACTAGAAAACCGTGCGCAAAGCCCTCGGGGATATAAAACTGTTTAAAATTTTCGGCACTTAGTTCCACGCCAAACCATTTGCCATACGTAGCGCTTTGTTTGCGCAAATCAACCGCCACATCAAATACGGTCCCTTTGATGACGCGCACTAATTTGCCTTGCGGATATTGTTTTTGGAAATGAAGCCCCCGCAATACCCCCTTGGTACTTTTGCTTTGGTTATCCTGCACAAAATTCAAATCAAGCCCCACCTCTTGCATATCTTTCTGGTTGTAAGTTTCCACAAAATAGCCCCGCGCGTCCTGATGGACGGTGGGTACCAAGATACAAAGCCCTTCAATAGGGGTGTGATGCACGGTAATTTGGCCCATAATTATGGTTGTAACTCCTTTAAGTAACGCATCAGCGCATCTTGCCACGGGGGCAAGGGCGCAAAACCGTTTTGAACCAATTTTGTTTTATCTAAACGGCTGTTCAAAGGGCGTTTGGCTTTGGACAGGCCATACTGCGCCGTTGTTACCGGAAGTACTTGCGTGGGCAGCCCGGCTTGGCGGAAAATTTCGCAAGCAAAGTCATACCACGAAATATATCCCCCCTCATTGGTAGCGTGATAATAGCCGTATCGGTCCGTTTGAATCATCGCCACGAGAAGTTTGGCTAAATCTTTGGTATACGTAGGCGTGCCGATTTGGTCGTTTACCACACGCAACGTATCGTGCGACCGGGCCACATTGAGCATAGTTTTAATAAAATTTTTTCCGTTTATGCCAAAGACCCAGGCAATGCGGACAATAAAATATTTTCTTAGCCGCGCACAAACCGCCCGTTCCCCTTCCAGTTTACTTTGCCCGTATACATTGAGGGGGGCAAAATCCTTACAGTCCGGCTGCCACGGTTGGTTGCCTTGCCCGTTAAATACGTAATCGGTACTAATATACATCAGCTTGGTATCGGTCAGTTTACAGGCTTTGGCTATATTTTCGGTGCCGCGGGCATTGATAGCAAAAACTTGGGGTTGATTTTCGGTGTCTTCGGCTGCGTCTACATTCGTCCAAGCCGCACAATGGATTACGCCGTCCGCTTGTACTTCGCTCAGGACCTTGGAAACGGCCTTTTCGTCTGTGATATCCAGGGGGAAATAAGCCGCTCCCTCCGGCAAAACAGCAACGGGCAAAATATCCGTTCCCACCGCTTGCAAGCCGTTCTCTTGCAATTCTTGGATTACATCGTGGCCTAATTGTCCGGCAGCGCCGGTTACTAAAATCTTCATATAAGATACCTGGCTGTGCGTATATTGTAGCATTTTAGGGCAAATAGAACCCAGGCTGCACAAGAGCAAAACTTCAAATTTATTGATTATTTGTTTTATTTAACTGAGAGGCCGTATTGTCTACCGGGTGATAGGTAGAAACCACACGCCCCAGCAAAGAGCGGATGGAATCTTCTTGCTCGGCATAGCTGGCGTTCATGAGCAGCTTAACGTCTTTTAAGAAGGTATCATTGTCAAAGGCAATGGGCTTGCCAATATGCACCAGGCTGTTTTCGGTACGCAACAGGCCCTCCTCGGCCATCAGTTTTTCTTCATAGAGTTTTTCGCCGGGGCGCAAACCCGTGTATACAATTTTAATATCCACCCCCGGACGCAAACCCGAGAGCTTAATGAGGTTACGCGCCAAGGTATCAATTTTAACCGGGGACCCCATATCCAGCACAAAAATTTCCGAGCCTTTCCCCATCACGCTGGCTTTTAATACCAAGCTGACGGCCTCGGGGATGGTCATAAAATAGCGCACCACATCCGGGTGGGTAACGGTAAGCGGGCCGCCTTCCTCCATTTGACGTTTAAATAACGGAATGACCGAGCCGTTGCTCCCCAGCACATTGCCAAACCGCACCGCCACAAACTGCGTGTGGGAGTGGATAGCCTGGGCCTTTTTCTCCATAAATGCCAGTTCGTCGCGCATGTGGGCATGTAAAAGCGGCAATTCCTGTTCCCGGTGGTTTTTAATCATGTAGTCAAAGGTTTGCACTATCATCTCACACAAGCGTTTGGTAGCGCCCATGACGTTGGTGGGATTGACGGCCTTATCGGTGCTAATGAGCACAAAGCGTTGGCAGCCGTTTTTCATAGCGGCGTAGGCCGTTTTGTAGGTGCCGATGGCGTTATTTTTAACAGCCTCACACGGGGAACCTTCCATCAGCGGTACATGTTTGTGGGCGGCAGCATGGTAGACAACTTCGGGCTTATACACTTCAAATACATGGGAAATACGCTTGCTATCACGCACCGAACCAATAATCGTTTTTAAATTCAAGGACGGATATTTGCGTTTAAGTTCCTGTTCAATGTCATAGGCATTATTTTCATACATGTCAAAAATGAGCAACAATTTGGGTTGGTGGGCTGCAATTTGGCGGCACAGCTCACTGCCGATACTGCCGCCGCCGCCCGTTACTAAAATGGTTTTACCCGTTATAAAATTAAACACATCCGTCATATCCATGGTAATGGGTTCCCGTCCCAACAAATCTTCCACGGACACGTCTTTGAGGTTTTGGACGGAAACTTCTTCATCCAACAGTTGATAAATGCCGGGTAATACCTTAATTTTGCATTGGGTTTCTTTGCAAATATTCAAAATATCCCGTTTGGTTTCGGCCGAAGCAGTAGGGATGGCAAAATAAATTTTGTTAATGCTGTATTTTTTTACGGCTGATAAAATATCGTCCCGCCCGCCTACCACCGGTACGCCGCAAATGCTGCGGCCCCATTTGCCTGCATTATCGTCAATAATCGCACAAACACGGCCGTTTTTGGCTAATTTAGAGCGTTGAATATCGCGCAAAATAAGCTGCCCGGCATCCCCGGCACCAATCAGTAATACATGCGGGGCAGAATCCAAAGCCGTACGTGCAGTTGAATATTTAGAACGATCCAAATGCAGGAAACGTTGGACAAAACGGGAAGCCGCAATCAGCGTCAACTGGAATAAAGAACCAAAAATGTAGTAAGAAACAGGCATCCGGCCAAACAACAAGCTCATCCCCACAATTTGAAACAACGTGGACGCCATACAGGCCCCCACAATACGGGTAGCCTCGGTAATACTGGCGTACTGCCAAATACTTTGATAAAGCTTAAATTTGAAGAATAAAATTAAACAAACAACGCTGTAAATGGCCGTAAAAGAAAGGTAGTTGTGTAAATAATCTTGCGGGATAGAAGAATATTGCAGGTCAAAACGCAGCAATAAGGCCAAAAAATACGCCACATTCACGGCTATCAGGTCATACGCCATTAAATAAAGCATGACCTGTTTGGCACGTGAGAGGCGAATTTTCCGGCTGCGTTTATTTCCCATACACATATTATAGCAATTTACAAGATACAAAACTATAATAGTTTTAGGGAAAAAGCTTATTATTTTTGAACAATATGCACTGCAAAGCCGCCCACTTCTTCTTGCAAATAAATCACGCGTAATTTTTGATCGGGCGTATATTCGGCGGTTTTCCAATTTAAGGCAATGCCGCGCTGTTGTAAATACCAAGCGGCACTGGTGGCGTTGTGGGTAGCAATGGCAATATGCCCGTGCGTACCGTGGGAAGGCTTTTTAAGGGCCTCAATACAACCCCCGGAAAAATACGCCCCGCCTTTATCCTCTTTTTGAAAGCCAAACGCCCGCGCAAAAAGGGTGGCCGTACGCGCGGCGGCTTGTTCGTCTGCGTGATTGATGCCCACATGGCGCAGCGCAAAACCCAACATTTTTTCAATTTCTTCATGGGCACGCTGGGTAATCACGTCCCAGGAGCCTTTATGTAAATCGGCCGCAAACACCAGTTTATTATTGCACTGGGCAATTTCTTGCTCACCCGCTAATAATACATTTCCTTCCCGTTTAAAACAGCGGCTGTCTTTTTCACCTTCCGGCAAATCCGAGGCAACAAAATCGCCCCCTAAGGCCAGGGCATCCTGCACTTGGGCCCACGGGCCTTGCACACCCACAAGCAGCTTAGGAAACGTAATGCGGATTTTGCCCAGCATCGGCAGCAGCTGTTTATTCCACGGGAAAATAACTGCATAGATCTCCCCCGCCATTAACGCTTTAATAGCGTTTAGGGTCCGGTCCTCACTGGCAGCCGGGATACCGGCAATTAAGCCTGCGTTTAAAATTCTCTCTTTTAAAGTTTCTTGCATAATTATAACCTCTTATCCTGTTCAATTTGTGAAAGTAAAAGTTGCACCGCATGCACCGAGCCGCGCCCAATGTTACGCTCGCGCGTGTGGGAAATAAGCAGTTTTTCCGCCACGGTCCCCTTGGGCCCGGCTACAGCTACCCAAATGGTGCCAACCGGTTTCTCTTTGGTGCCGCCGTCCGGCCCGGCTATCCCGGTGGTGGCAACGGCATATTGGGCCCCCAGCAGTTTGCGCACTCCTTGCGCCATTTGACGGGCAATGGGTTCGCTTACCGCGCCGTATTTTTTCAAATCTTGCTTAGATACCCCCAGCACCTGCTCTTTGACCTCATTGGCATAGGATACCACCCCGCCCAAAAAGTAATTGGAGGCCCCGGGCATAGAGGTAATCATATGGGCGATATTGCCCCCGGTGCAGCTCTCGGCACTGGCTACGGTTACGCCCGCATTTTTGAGGCGGCGCATGAGGTCTTCGCGGCTGTCCCCTTCGCTGGAAGGTTGATAAGGCAATTCTCCTAAAGCGGTCAACAATTTTTCGTATTGCGCTTCCAGTTTTTCCACTACACTGCCTTTGGCAGTTAAGCGCAAACGCACGTACCCTTCGCTGGGCAGATAGGCCAGGCCCATCCCTTCGGGCAGTTGTTCCTCAAACGGGGCTAATTTTAAGGCAATTTCCGATTCCGGCACATCAAATACCGTAATCATCTTAAAGCGCAAGAGCAAATTGGTAAATTTTTCCTTCAGGCGCGGCAACACTTCCTGGTGCATAAGGTATTCCATTTCAAACGGCACGCCGGGCAAGGAAACCAGCACCTTGTTTTTCTGCTCAAACCACATCCCGCTGGCCGTACCTTTTAGGTTACGCAGCGGCGTGCATTGTTCGGGCAGCAGCGCCTGGGAAACATTGTATTTATTCATGCGGCCGGGAATATCGGCAAACATCTCTTCCAGCCAGTGATAGACCTCTTTATTTTCTACGAGCGGACAGTCAAAATACTCCGCCAGCACTTTTTTGGTCAGGTCGTCTTTGGTGGGGCCCAAGCCGCCCGTCATAATGACGACGTCGGCACGCAAGTAGGCATCGTTGAGGGCACGCACAATGGCATTTCGCTCGTCGGCTACGGAGCGCATTTCCACGGTCTCGGCACCCAGTTTGGTAAGTTCCCGCGCAATAAAGCGGGAGTTGGTATCTAAGATTTGCCCCAGTAAAATCTCATCGCCAATAGTTACAATAACAGCTTTCATAGGACCCCTATGCGGTAGTTTCTTTTATTGTAGCATATTATCAAAATCCCCGCACAGTGTGTGCGGGGCAGATTTAAAAACACTCAATCATTAGACTGGCATTAGTCTTCTCTATAAACTGGGTTTGGCAAGGAAATCCCGTATTGTTGACATCTAGTAATATCGCTACTGTCGTACACTGGAATAGTAGGATGTCTTGCTGCTACCCATTGACATCCAGCTTTTCCTGAAGGCAGCACCATCGGTTCGCTGCCATCGGAGTGACGGTAAAAATCTATCCCAGGGTAATCATCCCCCAAAGTTTTATTTCCCGTAGTACCATCTGCCTTATATTGACCATCTATAGTTATTAAACAGTAATAGTCGTCACAGCTTACCCTCATTCTTCCTGCCGTTGTATAACAATCATACTTGGCAATATCGCAATTACCCGGAATGTCTATCGTCGTACCAACGCGCTTTGTCCCTGTCAACCGTACAGTGCGGTCTACAGGCCATCCGTTTTCTAACAGGTAGATATCTATGGCTTTTTGGGCTGCATCAAACATAACATCCCACTGTGCCAAACGGCTTTTACGCACTGCTTTTTGGTATTGCGGCACCGCCACGGCTGCCAAAATACCGATGATTAAGACGACTACCAACAATTCGATAAGGGTAAACCCTTTTTGGTGGTATTTCATAAGTTTCTCCTGTGTGTTAAATTACAACTTGCCGCTTATGAAATCCCAATAGAAACGGCTCCTTGCGCTAAGCCTCTGATAGTGCCTTAGGATGCAAACAGCCGTAGATCACATGGTTCCCCATATGAACGTTCGATATTACACAACCAAGGGATCAGCTTAGTCATGTAATATCTAAAACAGCCGTTTTTGAACTATCAGAGGACTTGCAAACTTTCAAGTCATCCCTATTTCTGCAATAGGATTTCAAAAACAGATCAAATTGTACCTATAGTATAATAAAAAAGCGTTCAAAAGACAACCGGGAAAGCAAAATTTACAAAACTAACAAAGTTTTCACGTGAAAACTTTTTTGTAATCTAAATTAGTTATTATAATTTAAAAAATACTTAAAATTTAAATAAAATTTTTATAAATCGCCAATCCAAACGCAAGTAAGCCGCAAAGTGCCGCTTCGCGGTAATTTCAAAGCAATTTAAGTAACGTAGTGTAAATAGCAGTTTGCTCCTGTTTTCAGACCGGAGCAAGCCATACAACCCCGCTTCGCGGTAATTTCAAACGGAGTTGGCGTAGGGCTAGGCGCACGCCGACGTAGCGTACGTACGCAGCCAGTGCGAAGCACTGCGGGTACGTAAGGAGGCGAGCAACAACGCCCTACGTCAACTCAGAAAGAAATTACATAGAACGCAAGTTTTGTATAATATAAGGAAATGAAACCGGAGAATTTTCCCCCTAATCCATTAGCCCTGGTCCCCTTGGGCGTATTTTTACTGGCCTACGTGGCCGTCAGCCTGGCCGCGGGCGATTTTTACAAAATGCCTATTACCGTGGCGTTTGTACTCGCGTGCGTGGTGGCCGTGGCGATGAGCCGCGGCGGCAGTTTACACAGGCGCATTGAAATTTTCTGCAAAGGGCCCGCCAACCCCAACATCATGCTGATGATTTTAATTTTCATCCTGGCCGGAGCTTTTGCGCAAACCGCCAAAGCCATGGGCGCGGTGGATGCTACCGTCCAGTTGACCCTTTCTATCTTGCCGGGGAACATCTTGGCAGCCGGGGTGTTCTTGGCCGCGTGTTTAATCTCTGTTTCCGTGGGGACGTCCGTGGGCACCATTGTGGCATTAACCCCGGTAGCCGCGGGGCTTTCCACCCAAACCGGGCTGCCCTTGGGGCTGATGGCGGCAGTGGTGGTCAGCGGGGCGATGTTTGGCGATAACCTCTCGTTTATTTCCGACACGACTATTGTAGCCACCCGCACGCAAGGGTGCAAAATGGACGATAAATTCAAAACCAATTTTGCGATCGTTTTTCCGTTTGCGCTGATTACCATGCTGCTCTATATTTTGGTGGGTAGCAGTGTTTCCCCTACCTTAACGCTGGAAAAAGTGACCTGGGTAAAAGTGCTGCCCTACGCAGCCGTATTGGCGGCCGCTATTATGGGCGTAAACGTGATGTTAGTTCTTTTGGGCGGCACCGTGTTGTGCGGGCTGATTGGCCTGTGCACAGGCAGTTTTAGCGTATGGGGTTGGACCACCGCTATGGGTGCCGGGATTACCGGGATGGCCGAGCTGATTATTGTTACCTTGCTGGCGGGCGGGATGCTGGAAATGATCCGCTACAACGGCGGGCTGGCGTTTATCATTAAGCGCATGACGGCGCACATTTCCACCAAACGTGGGGCCGAGCTGGCCCTGGCCGGGATTGTCAGTTTTGCCAATTTATGTACGGCCAACAATACCATTGCGCTGATTATGGCGGGGCCGATTGCCAAAGAAATTGCCCAAAAATTTGAGATTGCCCCCAACCGCGCGGCCAGCCTCTTAGATATTTGTTCGTGCGTAGTGCAAGGGATTATCCCTTACGGGGCGCAGCTGTTAATGGCGGCCAATTTGGCGGGGATTTCCCCGGTGGGGATTATGAAGTATTTGTATTACCCGTACTTATTGGGAGTGGGTGTGCTGCTGGCGATTTTGCTTAGGTACCCCAAAAAGCACGCGGAAGCATCCCGCGCACAATCCGTTTAATTTTGATAGAATATAGGTACTGATTTACGCGCTCATAGTTCAATGGATAGAGCGTCAGCCTCCGAAGCTGGAAATGTGGGTTCGACTCCCGCTGAGCGCAAATTTAAAAAGTCTAGATAAATTTGCTACAATACTCCTATGTCTAACCCCTGTATTAGTATCATTATTCCGGTTTATAATTCAGAGAAATATTTACGCCAGTGCTTGGAAAGCATTCGTACACAAACATTTAAAAATTTTGAAGCCCTCATCGTAAATAATGATTCGCCGGACAATTCCCAAATTATCATAGACGAGTTTGCCCACAAGGACCCACGCTTTATCCCTCTTTTCCGTCAAGGAGGGCGCGCCGGCGGCGCCCGCAATACTGCGCTCAAGCAAGCACAAGGCCAGTATTTTTTATTTGTTGATTCGGATGATTGGATTGCTCCCACTTTGTGTGAGCACTTATACACAACCGCACAACAATATAATTTAGACATGGTGGATGGTGCGGGCATCAATGTAAGTGAGGACGGAATCGCGCTAAAACTCCTCGCGCATGTCCTCTTCGGTGGCATCGGGATTGCCAAGCAGCAGGTTGTCGCGTATGGTGCCGCTGAAAAGCGTGTTGCCCTGCGGCACATAGAC
>CAMVRX010000031.1 GCA_947170005.1 uncultured Elusimicrobium sp. | reverse complement strand
AATCGGCTTGCTGCATCAGTAAGTAATGGCTGCGGCTTAAACCGCCGGACACTAAAACGGACGGTCCCACCGGCTGAGTGTGGGCCCGCAGGTAATACACAATATCCGCCACCAACCCGGCAATCCCGCGCAAGGCTCCGGCCACCCAATCGGCCGCGGTCGTTTGCGGGGCTACTTGCTGTGTACAGGGTTTAACGGTATAATCCCAATACGGGGCCCCCAGGCCGCCCAAAGCGGGCAACAGTTGCACCGGGTGGCCGGCCCGTGCGCACAGGGCATCCAGGTGAGCTATTTCAAAATCAATCCCCCGGGATTGCAGCCAGCTAAGCACGCTACCCGCCGCAAATACAGGCCCTTCCAGCAAAAATTGGCGGTCCTGCAGCGACGTAGAGGCCGCCACCGAAGACAACATCCCCGGCAAAATAGCTAACTGCCGGCCCGTATGATGCAGCACAAAAGCGCCGGTTCCGTAGTTAATAAGTGTTTTGCCTGCTGCCAGTTCATGGTAAGCTGCGGCCGCTTGCTGATCGGCCGCACACACCAAAATTGGCAGTTTCACCCCTTTATATAGGTAGTTTCCGTAATCGGCCACGGTGGGCTGCAGCGTAGGTAAACACTCTATCGGCACCCCAAACGCTTGGCACAAGGCAGGGCTCCATTGGCCCGACTCCATACTCCACAACAACGTACGTTGCGCCAGGGTTGGGTCGGTAGCAAAAACAGTCCGGCCGGTTAAATGCCAAATTAAATAAGATGCTACCGGCGCCGCTAAGAGTGTATGTTGGCGGGCAGCTTGCCGGGCGGCCGGTTCGTGCTGCAAACACCAGGCAATTTTAGGCGCAGAAAAATAGGGGGTTTTAAAAAGGCCCGTGAGTTGGTGTACCTGCTCTTGGGACAAGTCCGCCGCCTGGGCTTGTGCTTGGGCGCGCCCGTCTTCCCACGTGAGCACCGGGGCCAACACGTCCCCGGTTTGTTTGTCCCACAGCACCACCGTAGAGCGTTGGGAACATACCCCAATCGCTGCCACGCGTTGGGGGGTGATTTCTTCCAACAGGCCTCTTAACACGTCCAACTGGGCGCTTAACAAATCTTGCGCGGAGTATTGTGAAATCAGTTTTCCGTCGCGTTGGGGGGAAAAGGTCTGCGTTTTTTGGGCACGCACCACCCCTTGCCCGTCTACCGCACAAGCACGGCAGCTGGAAGTCCCCTGGTCTAGCGCAATAATAAATTTCTCCGTCATAAGGCCCCCTGCTGCGGATTGTACCAGCGGTTTTCTTTAAGTAACGTGTATGCCGTTTTGTCTAAGGATAGTAACTCCTCTTGCGCCGCTAACGCATCAAACGTCTCGTTATAAGGCTCTACGCTTAGCAACTTGCTGCCGGTATGCAGCACCGCCCCGTTTTGTGTAATCAGCCCGATATGGTCTCCCCGGCACACCAACGCGGCGCGCGAAACGGATGTGTCGCGCATATCCCGTCCAAAGGCGGTGTAAACCGGCGTTAACCCGGCCATATTATATAAGGTAGAGGGAATATCCAGCTGGGAAACCACCTGCCCCATTTGCTGTGGCGGGTAAAACTTAGGGGCGTAAATGACCAGCGGAATTTGAAACTGGTTTTTAAGCGTGGTGTCCGCCGGACCGCCGGAGGTATGGTCGGCCACAAACACAAAAATAGTGTTCTCAAACCAGCCGTCTTTTTGGGCCCGCTCCAAAAGCTGGCCGATAGACCAATCGGCAAAAGCCAAGGTATTTAAAAAACCATGTTCCCATGTGTCGTAAGGGTATTTATCAAACTGCGGCAAGGTGGAGGCAAAAGGTTCGTGCGTGATGCCCGTAAACACCAGGCCCATAAACGGCTGCGCATGCCGGGCAATTTTGTCTGCCGCAAACATAAAGGCATCATAATCGTAGCCAAAGGGGGCTTTTTCTTTATAAGGAAGTTGCTGGGGGATATCTTCCCAGCCGTAACTTTCTTGCATGCCTAAGTAAGAAGCCAACGCACACAAACGGTACGAATCGCGGTGGGAAGTTTGGGCAAAAAACGTATAATATTCCGCCTGAGCAAAATGTGCGGGAAGGGGGGAAAGGGAAGCCATTTCCAGCCCGTAGCCAAACAAAGGCAGCCCGGGTATTAACGGCACCCCGGCCAGCACGGCGGCAAAACCAAAAATACTGCGCTGCCCGGCTGCGTAAGCATTTGTAAAGTACATGCCGTCCTTTACAATTTGGTCAAACACCGGGGTCACGCCAAAGCCGTGGCCGCTGATAGCATCTATATAATACGGGTGCCATCCTTCTAAAAGTACAATTAAAATGTTAGGCTTGTCCGCAACGGGTTGCCGGGCAGAGAGAATTTGGCGCATGAGCGGATAGCGGGAACTAATGACTTCCTCGTTGGGAGCAATGAGCAAAGCCTGCGTGTTGGCCAGCGCCTCTTGAAACGGATAGGTATTTGTAAATTCCTGTGCTCCCTTGCGCCCTACCTGATAAGCCGTAAACGCACCGTTTAACGTAAGGGCCGCGCCTTGCGAAGTTTGTACATAATTGTATACGTCCGCCACCCCCAATGCCTTGCCGCGCCCCAAATGTCCGCGAATCCCTAACACAAACAGCAGCACAATCCCCAGGAGGACCGCCACCGTTTTTTTCCACGTACGTACAGGGGGCACCGCCCTGTTTATATAGGTATAACATCCGCGCAGCACCAGCATACACCCGCCCACCAACAGCAACAGGGCCCACCACAGCTGCGTAAACATATACGAAACAATATATCCCCAATCGGCCGAGATTTGGATAATTTCCTCGCCAATATGCCGCCCTACTTTGGGGAAGTACACATAGTCGCCCACTAAAAAACCGGTTAAAAACACCGTTTCGGCCAGCAAGAGCGCCGTACAAATTTTAGTCCATTTTTTAGAAGACAGCGGTAAATTTAACAGCAGCAGCACCGGCCCTAACCCCAGGGCAGTCATGTAAAAGTCAAAGCGAAGCCCTTGCACAAAAGCAGCAGCAATTTCCGACGAAGAAACTCCTTCAAACAGTCCCTTATTATGCAGGTAAATCCCCCAACGTGCCACGCTAAAAAGCACCATCCACAACCCGGCGGCGGCAAATGAAATTTTCAGTTTAACGTCTAAGAATTTACGTTTCATGCTCAATCGGTTTTCTCCACGTCCAGTTTCTCTTCACGGTGTGTCACGCAAAGGGCCCGCAGTTCGTCTTTCACTTCTTGCGCTACGCCGGGGTCCGTAAGCAAAGCCGCCAGGGTGCTTTGCGTGGGCACCAGGGTTTTGGCAAGTAAATGATATTTTTTGAGCAGTGCCAACACTTTTTCCCGGTCTTCAAATACAGTTTTTTGGGTTGTGGTCAACTGCGCTTTGTAGCGGGAACCGAAATGTTGCGTAAAATGTTGGGCATGCAGGGAATTGATAATTTCTTCGCGCAGCGTTTGCACTTCTTGGCACAATGCGCCGTAGCGGTCAATTTTGTCACTCAGGGTTTGCGCCGCACCGGCCACAGGCAAAACCGTAGTGCTTTTTTGTGGTGCCGGGGCCGGCTGGCCTTTGAGCAAAGGCAATGCTGCCGCACCCGATGGGCCGGTATAGTCTTTGCCGGTAAACACCGGGCAAATGTTGCGGTAATCACACCAGCGGCAAGCTTGTTCGCTGGGGGTGGGGGAAAATTGGCCCGCGCGGATTTGGTCCGCCGTAGCCAATACTTTTTGCTGCCAAAATTCTACAATTTCCCGGTCGGGGGCGCGTTCAAAAGTCAGCTCGGTCAAACTGGGCAAATGATAAAATGCCAGCTGCCCGACGCGCACCGCTTTGACGGCCGGATCTTTTTGCTGAACCAATGCTTTGACCGCGGGGGAAGTTTCCACCACTTTTTGGTACATATATAATTGGTCCGGCTCGCGCTGGACGGTTTTACCCGTCTTATAATCTACAATTTTAACTTGCCCGTCCCCCAAATAATCCAGGCGGTCCAAAATGCTAATCAAACTCAGCCCGTCCACTTCCAACGTGCTGCGCATTTCTACCGATAAGGGCCTGGCAAACGTAGCCGCGTGTTTTTGGTAATAGGCTTCAATTTCCCGCCGTCCCTCGGCATAACCGGCCAGTTCTTTGTCCTCACTGGGGTACCCTTTTTGCTCCCAGGTGGTTTGGTTCCACTGGTTTTGAAAATACGCCAACGCCTCTGCCAACGTCGGGAAAGAAGGGCGCTGCGGGTCGTAAATAAATTCCATCACCCCGTGCAAGGCCGAGCCAAAAGCAAAATAGTATTTGGGCAACTCCGGGATGGCATGCACATAGCGAAACTTATATTTTTGCGGGCACTCGCGGTACATGCCCATTTTCGAATAAGAAAACGATAAATTCTTCATTTTAATAAGTCCCTCTAAAAGATGGATGTTATATTGTAGCATTTTTAGTTTTACTGCCGGTAGGGGCCCAAAAGGGCCCAGGCCCCATATAGGTCTTTTGCCCCTTGCGCTTTGCAAGATTAAAAGCCAAAATAGAGGTAAGAGGGGTTGCATCACACTCTATATGTTTTTACTTTATAGACGGGGAATTTATGAAATCTATTACGAATAAACCTAAATCTGTTATTTCACTATTACTTTGTGCTGCTTTGATTGCCAATTCTACGGCGCCCGCTTTTGCCCAGGCACGCCCAACCCGCATCACCACACCTGCACCTTCCGTTCCCTTTCCTGTCGCCCGTCAAGATACCTTTGCCCCCAATTCTTCTATCCAATGGAAAAACCAACAAGTCCGCGTGCAACAAACGGTGGAGAAACTGGCCCAGGGCAAACTTACCCAAGCCCAACTGGCCCGCTTGAAACAAATTGAAAAGATGTTTACCCCGTCTCATTTGTCAGCGGCCCCTAAATCGGATTTTGACCGTTTTAATGACTTATACACAACCCAAATCAACCGCGAATTTACCCGTGAGGCCGGCGCATTGCAAGATTCTAACAATGCCCTATCTATCCATATTGACAGCACCGCCAAAGGATACCGTAAAGGGGCTTACGTATCCCTTGCCCATCAAACCACCTCCCGTGTGCTGACCGAACAAGGAAACACAGACAAGAACACTATTCACAATCTTTCCGAGGAAGTTCTGTCACTGCTGGGAACTCTTTCTTACGATGCTTCTGAGGATTTATCGGCCCAAATTGACAAATTGGCGGATGAATCCCAAGATCCTGTTTGCGCCCAAATCTTGCATCAAATCGCCCAAGAAACAACAAAAGACCCCAAGTATGCACTACACGAGCAAGCCGTAAATGAATGGAAAAACCTCGCCATTGCCAAACAGAAAGAATGGTACCTCCAAGGCACACAACAACTCAAACAGTGGAGAAAAAACGCTGCTTCCAAAGCACAACAAGTATTTGACGAAGAATATAACCCGCAGCTTTTAAAAGCACGTGAGGAAGAAGTCAAAAAAGCAGTTGCCGATTTATGGGCCCTTAAAGAAACAGCTGCTAAAGCCCGTGCTACTTTCTTGCAATTAGCGCCTTCCATTTTACCGCTGCGCACGTTGGATAATCATTCGTTTTTTACCCAGAAACAAAAAGATTGGCTTACCGCCCAATATACCAAAATTCTGCAGGACGGTTTAAACTGCGCCCCAAAAGAGGACCCGCAAAATGCCTGTAAACAAGAAATGATTGCCCTGACCGGGATCGGCATGGCGTCTAATTCCCGTCAGGCAGCGGATGCGGTAGAGGCGTTTATGTCGGCCAATTTAAAAACGTCACAAGCCGTTCCCGCACTGCTGGGCGGCACCGCTGCGTTACTGGCCATGAAGCAATACCAATTATTAAGAGGGGTCCTCCACAGTGCCACACGCAAAGAGCACGATATCGAATCGTTGGATATTTTAAGCTTTGAAACCCTTGTCAATTTAGCAGCTAACATCAACGGACAATACTTAGGGGAAGTTTCCAAATATGCCCAATATCCGCTGCAAAAAAATCCTACCGACCAAACCCCGCTGGCTAACGCGTGGGAAGATGTAGCCCAACTTTTGGCGGCAGACGGTTCGGCCGGAGCTCTTGCATTGTTGCGCGAATATGGGGTGGAACAATGCCATCTGGTAACCGAAACTTCCGTTACCCTCCAGGAAAAATCTTCTCTGGTATGCGCCGGGATCATTCCCTTCCTGGCTGGGGCACTGGCTAGCGGCAAAAGTGGGGCCAACCAATATAACCCCGCCGGGCTCAATACAACACCCGGTTACGTAGCCACCCAACACGGCAACGTCTATATTTCTCCCAAACAAGCCCAGCAAAATGCCGCCCGGCAAACAGCCAAAAACCGCTCTTTTCACGCCTATGCCGAACGCATGGGGCTTTCGAACGAAGCCATGTTGGCCCGCCATTTGTTTGTGCAAAGCATGGGGGATTTGAATGCCGAGTCCGAACTCAGACTAGACACACAGCTTTATAAGGTATACCAGACGTGGGCTAAAAAACACACACCCAAACCCGGTTTTGAAATTTCTTCGTATACCCGCAATTCCGCGGCGTATAACGCCAAACGGGCCCGGCAAGACCGTACCCAAATTTTCCGCAAAATTGCCCGTTGGGGGGATGTGGCGGTGCTGTTGTGGTGTGTGGTGGATATTTCCAAGTGGGCCCACTCCGGCTTTAAAATTGCCCGTGCCATGGGCAAAGCCGCCCACATGGCCCGCAACGGTGCCACCGTGGCTGAGCGTGCCATGATGTTGCGCCGCTTAAATATCACCCCGCAACTGCGCAAATTTACCAATATGCCGGCCGCGCTTTCAACCCGGATTAAAAACGGGATGGCGCCCTCGGTATTAGCGGAACTGCCGCACTTTACGTCCCAATCGGTAGAATTACCCAAGATTGAAGGCTTTATAGAATCGGCCGGCAAACTGGTGGCCCAAAATATGCGCTTTAGCGCTGAAACCGGGCTCTTAGCGGCCGACGTCCCTGCCTTAACCGAAGCCGCCCACGGAGCCTACTCGGCCCAGCAAATTAACGGGTTTAACAACCTTTTAACTACCGTTTCGCGCCAGGCCAATGCCCAGTTTGCCAACCGCTCGGCATGGCAACGCTGGCTGACGCTGGACAAAAATGCGGCGTACCGCTCTACCTTAGCCCGCCAGTTGGCTCAAGCCACCCCGGCTGCCGGCCTGGAAACCGCCGACCTGCACAACCTGGCTATGCAGGTGGTACACTCGCCCATTACCGTGCCCGAAAATATCCAGGCGTTTAAGCTGCCCTCTTTGTGGAAAAACCAGCAAGGTATTTATGTACTTAACCAGGCGACTTTAGTAAGTGCCATTACGAACGCTTTTGGAATTGACTTTGAACCGATACTGGTCAAGAAAACGGAAACCTTATTAAACAATGCCTTACTCCAAACCCAGGCACAATTTTCCAGCCGCAGCTGGATTGCACACCAATGGAGTGCGTTGCGCAACAATAACAATAAGATCTACAAAAATATGTTGCTTGACAACCTGGCTGCTGCTTTTGACAAAGACGGATTGATTTTTACAGACCCGAAGTATTACAACCTCTACCGCAACTTAATTGAAATGGTCAAAGCCGATAAAGAAATGGCGGCACCGGCTTGGCTGGCCAACCGCGCCGCCGCAGCTAACGCGGCCGCAACGGATGATAAATTTCACACCATGGGCAGCGTGCTATTGGCTCAAAAAGATGCTGCCCCTGTGGAACTGCCGTTGCTGGTAGAAATGCAAGTAAAACGGCCTTGGCGCGGCGGAATTAGAGGCATCAGCGCCGACGGAGGTTACCAACGGGTCATCATTTCGGAAAATAAAAAAGGAGCCCTTTCCTTCGGCTTTGGTAACGACCTTTCCGCCCCTGTCACCCCCAGCCAATTTAAGCTAACCTTAGAAGCAGACGATATGCCCGCTTTAATCCGCGCCGCCCAAGGATATACCGGGGCCCCGCTGGAAATTAAACTGACGGCACCGTCGGGCAACTTCTTCGGCAAACGCTGGACGGCCATGCGCCAAGCTTATCAAGACGGGCACTGGAACCCCTTGGGCACGCTCATGCGCGGCAAGAATAACATCTATGTACATAATGTACCCGTCAGCGTGCGCCTGGCGGACGGCTCTTTGCAAGCGTTACCGCTTACCTTTAAGGCCGATTCGTACCTGGGGCTGCGCAACGCCTCGGCCGTGTTGGAAGAAGGGGGAAAACTGGCTTGGTACCAAGACGGCAAACTGCTCAGCGGCCTGCCGGCTATCTCGTACGGACTGCCCAAAAACCAAATCCGCCCGTTCTTAGGCCTTGTGCAAAATGCCAATTTGCAAAATCCGCTGCGCGTAAGAGCCGTGTCGGGTAAAGATAAAATCCAGCCGCTCATGTGGGCCACCGGGTTAAGTTTAAGCTCGGCCTCCACCGGGCTCATCGCCCCGCTGGAAAACGTGTATGCAGACAAAATTACCGAACAGGATAAAGTGTGGATTTCCCTGGCTTTGCCGTATGCGCCTTCCTTGGCGGCGCCGCTGTTCTCGCCGCTAGTGATGAAAATCGGCGCGCTGCGCACGCTGCAGCTGGCGTTAGGCGTATCTACCGTCGGGTTAGGGTTTGCCGCGTATACAGGTTTCTCCGGTAAACTGGATAAAGAAAATTTACCGCCCATTTGGCCGCTGTTTGTATCAGGGACCGCCATTGGGGTATCTTCGGCGCTCTCGCGCTCGGGGCTCAACCTGCTCATTGACTCGATGGGTGGCGGCGGCACGCTGCTCAAGAGTATGGCTTACAAAAATATCGGCTCCTTTGCCTTGTTAGTACCGCCGTTTGTAGCCAACTTCGTAGATAAAGATATTGACTTCTCGTTTGCCTTCCCGGTGTTAGGTACGCTCTCGGCCGGGGCACTGACGTGGGTTTCTGCCTCACGCATTAGCACGGCCATTGGTAAACAAGCCGGGTTTATGCCCTTTGAACCGCTCAAACTGACCCAGCCGCAACACTGGCTGCCTACCTTGGGTAAAAACACCTGGACGGCGCTGGCCGCTACCGGCAAAGAAGCCTGGAGCACCACCCGCCTGTTAGGCACCAAAGAGGTATTACCCCTGGTACTGGCTGCCACGGCGTTTACCGGGTTTGAAGCCGGGGCCTTTAACAAAGCCGGCAACCAAATGATACGCCCCGTGGTAAAAGAAGGGGAAATGCCCGGCTGGATCCCGGAAACCAACCGCAACAACTACACCTCTATGCTTACCAACTTAAGCGTGATTTCGTTCCCGCTCTTGGCCCGCTTGACGGCTAAGCCGGTATTGCGGTGGATGTCCAATGGGCGCGCCGGGGATGAATACCGCCACATGCTGCATGCTTCCTTTGCCTTGAACGCCACCGGGGCCGGGTTACTTTACGCCAACGGTTTTGACGGCTTTGCCAGCCCGGGTTTCTTGGGTATTGCGCTGATGGGGTTGGGTACGGCTAACATGACCCAGTCTTTCCAAAAGCTCTCTAACATTAGCGTCAAAGGCAGCTCGTACGCCCGCATGCTGACAAAAGGTCTCTCGGCCAGTGCCAAAGAAACCATGGAAAAGAGTTTAGTTACTAAAACGATGACCGGGTTCCCCGTGCAACAGTTAGGCATTGCCATCGTGCCGACTATGGTCAGCACGTATACGGACCGCCAAATTGACGAAGGAACGATTAAAAAGAGCGAAGCGCCGCACTCCTCGTTGTGGATTCCGGTTAGCTCGCTGGCGCTGTGTTTTGCCTTATCGGCCCCGCAACTGGGTTTGCTGCCCACACGGTTGCCTAACGGTATTGTCGGGCTGACCAAAGGGCTTGTGGGTTCCTATCCGGGTGCTGTACAGCAACTGCAACAGCCGCAATTCTACTTAAAAGAACCGCTCTACGGCTTTCCGCAAGGCTTTACGCCCATCCTCAATAATCCTATTGTGAATACCAGCCAAATTATCCCGTCTCAAAAAGCGCTGGAAAAAATTGAGGACGACTTGGAACGCAAAGCCCAAGCCCCCAAGCCTACGGCCTTGGAAACGACCGAGGAAGAACCGGCCGAGCCGATTTCCTCCCCGCTCACCAAAACCCTGTAATCGCTATTCAGATGCCGTAAAAAGCCCCC
>CAMVRX010000030.1 GCA_947170005.1 uncultured Elusimicrobium sp. | reverse complement strand
GACCACCGAGATCTACACTCTTTCCCTACACGACGCTCTTCCGATCTCTTGGCAAAGAGTTCATTGGCCAGCACCGTGCGGCGGAAATTGTCGGATTTTAACGAAACAACGACGTTCTTGAAATTCAGTTGCTCCAAAATGTTGGCTTGCTCCAGGGCTTCGTTTACCATCACTTCGGCCCATTTCTCGTCGGAAAGCTCCATGCGCCCTTGCACACTTTTGAGGTATTTAACGCTGCCCGCATTCACGCCGATCCGCAGCGCTACGCCGTGGTCTAACGCGGCGCGTACCACTTCTTTGGTGTTTTCCACGGCGCCGATGTTGCCGGGGTTAATGCGCACTTTGTCCACCCCTTGTTTAATAGCTTCCAAGGCCAGTTTATAGTCAAAATGAATGTCCGCCACGAGGGGGGAATGAATGCGTTTTTTAATCTCGCCAATCGCTTTAGCCGCATCCATGTCCGGCACGGCTACGCGGTTGATTTCGCACCCGGCTTCTTCTAGCGCGCAGATTTGCGCCGCCGTGGCGGCCGCGTTGCGTGTGTCGGTATTACACATGCTTTGCACGCGCACGGGGTGCCCGGTGCCTAAAATAAAGTTGCCTACTTTGACTTCTCTACTCTTGTACATGTTGAGCCTCGCTTGCGGTGGTTTGCACAACGGCGGTTTTGGGTTTGAAGAAAATGCGTTTAATGTCCGAGTAGGACGCATACACCACCAGTAAAATCAGTAAATACAGCCCTACGTTAATGGCGCGGTTTAACGTCTTTTCCGTCGGCAGTTTATGGGTGAGCCCTTCCCATAAATACACCAGTGCATACCCGCCGTCCAATACCGGTATGGGGAACAGGTTAAACATCCCCACCGCCACGGACAGCATGGCAATTAAAAACACAAAGTCCAACAGGTTGCGGTGGGCGGCCTGGTGGATGATATTGACAATCCCAATCGGCCCGGCCAGTTCGGGTGCTTTTTTCTTGGCAAAACTTTTGCCGATGGACTGCAGCGAATATTTCGTCCAATAATAACACTCATACACGCCGTATCCGGCGGCTTGCCACCAGCTTACTTTATAGTAGGCGGGTTGTACGGTAATGCCCAACACGTGCGGGGCCGCGGGGTTAAAATCAGCGGCGGACACGGTGGCCTGGAGCGCACCTTTACCGCGGGTGTAATTCAGGGTTAAATCGCCTTCCCGTGCCTGCAACGCGTCGGTCAGTTCCTTCCAGTTAGAAACGGTCTTTCCGTTGACAGCCGTAATCAAATCGCCTTGCTGTAAATCCAATTTTTCGGCGGGATAATTTTTAGCAATACTCCCCACCACGGCGGGCAGTTGTGCCGGGTCGGTTTGCGGCATACCTTGGATAAAAATCAGCACCGCAAAGATAACCGCCGCCAACACATAGTTAAACAGGGCCCCGTTGACCACCATAAAAAACTTGGCGTACCAGGGTTTGGCGGCAAACTCGTAGGGTTTGGGCGGCTCTTTGGCATCTTCGGGGTGGAACATGGGGCCGGCGGGCTCTACAAAACCGCCAAAGGGGATGGCGCGGATTTGATAATCGGTATCGCCCTTTTTTTTGTGCCACAAAATCTTGCCAAAGCCAAACGAAAATTCGTTCACGCGGATGCCCGTCAAGCGGCAAGCTAGGTAATGCCCAAATTCGTGGATAATCACAATCGGGCTCAAAACCACTAAAACAGCTAATACAGATAAAAGCATATTCCTCCTAAATGACGGCTTTTTTGTAAGAACCGTCTTGCAGTACGGCTTGCGCGGTTTCGCGCGCCCACTGGTCGGCCTCCAACGCTTGGTTAATGGTGGCCACACCACCGGTGGCGGGCGTTTTGCGCAGCACGGTGTAGATGAGTTTGGAAATTTCCGTAAATTTAATCTGCCCGTGCAAGAAGGCATCCACGGCTATTTCATCCGCGGCGCTAAGTACCGCCGGGGTTACGCCGCCCGTGCGCGCAGCCGCCAGGGCCAGGTCCAGGCAGACAAAGCGCTGCAAATCAGGCTTAAAGAACTCCAGTTTAGCCGTTTCAAACAGGTTTAATTTTTGTACCGGGCTTACCGCGCGCTGCGGGTACGTGATAGCATACTGAATGGGCACGCGCATATCGGGCTCGCCCAGTTGGGCCAAAATCGCCCCGTCGTTAAACTCCACCGCTGAGTGCACAATGGACTGCGGGTGGATGACAATTTGCACTTTTTCTTCGGGCAAGTCAAATAAATTCATAATTTCAATAGACTCAAAGCCCTTGTTCATTAAGGTGGCCGAGTCCACGGTGATTTTTTTACCCATTTTCCAGCGCGGGTGGTTGAGGGCTTGCTCGGGCGTTACGTCCTCCAAATTACCTTCATACTTGGCAAACGGACCGCCCGAGGCCGTCAAAAACACGCGGGAAATGGAAGGGGCGACCTTCGAGTAGTTATGTTCACTGGCTACCCCGCACAAACATTGAAAAATGGCCGAGGGCTCGCTGTCCACCGGGATGATAGCAGCTTGCCAGCGTTCGCACTCTTGCATAATAGTTTTGCCGGCCATGACCATGGGCTCTTTGTTAGCCAGTGCAATGGTTTTGCCCGCTTTAATCGCGCTAATAAGCGGCATAAACCCCACCGCGCCCACAACGCCGCTAAGCACCAAATCCGCCGACGGTAGCGATGCCATAAACATCAGGCTGTCAATTTCCGGCGGCAACAGGCGCGTTTGCGGCGGAATTTGGTCTTTTATTTTTTCGTAACTTTGCGGGTTGAGCACCGCGGCAAAGCGCGGCTTAAACGCGTGAATTTGTTTTAAAAACAAGTCGGTGTTATTGTTGGCAGACAGCCCCAACACGTGGTATTGCGGCCCCAAGCGGGAAATCACATCCAACGCAGAGGTACCAATCGAGCCGGTGGAACCTAAAATAACAATGTTTTTCATAATTCAACCGGCAAGGCAAAGAGAACTACGTAGTAAAAAATCGGAGCCAGTAGTAAGTAAGAGTCGAACCGGTCTAAAAACCCGCCGTGGCCCGGCAGCAAGTTAGAAGAATCTTTTACCCCGGTAGAGCGCTTGAGGACCGATTCGGCCAAGTCGGACATTTGCCCCACAACCGCCACCAACAGCCCCAGCCAAATAGCACTTGGCACGGTTAAGAGCGTGCTTAAAAATAGGTTGCGCATGAGCACTGCCCCGCCCACAGCTAAGAGGGTCCCGCCGATAGCGCCTTCCCACGTTTTTTTTGGGGAGACCTCTGTATTGAGTTTATGCCGCCCGAAAAAACGGCCCGAAAAATAGGCCCCCGTGTCGCTTACCCATACGGTAATGATCATAAACAAGGTTAAATACTCGCCGTACTGCGGGATATCGCGCAAGTTAATCAGGTGCGCCAGTGACCACGGAATTAAAAATACGCCGGTAAAGGTATTGGTGACGCGTTCCCAGCTGCGCTTGGGCGTAAGCACTTCAAAAAACAGCACACCTACCAGCACCACGCTAATGGAGAGGGGATATAAATTATCCGGCAGTGTGAGGTTTTGCGGATGCGCCCGGCCCAAAATAGCCACTGCGCCCATCACCAGCCCCCAAATCATTAAGGAGAGCGTATGCACAGGCCGCCGTCCGGCGGTTAGTACCAGGCTGTATTCATATAAGCACAGCAACATCACACAGCCGACAAAAGCCATATACACCACGCCGCCAAAATGAATTGCGGCGATGATTAACGGAACGCCCACCAGGGCAGTTAAAATTCTAGGTAGTAACATACCCTTTTATTATAGCATTTTAACAGACAGAAAGAACGTGCTTTGCGTTCTTTCTGCCTGCCGGGTAGGGTTAATAGTCATCGTCTATGTAATTCCAGCCTTGGCTGCTAAGCGTTTGACAGATGTATGTCCCCAAATCCGTATTATGAGTATAACAGTCTTTGGTCCAAGCAGATTGTGCTGGTACGTGGTAGGTATAAAGGGTATATAAGTGTCGGTTGGATTGTGAATATCGATAGACCTCAATACATGGCCCCGTGGGTTCAAGTGCCGCACTGTAGGTAAAATACTTTCCTTTTAACCACCCCTCTTCTTCACTAAGCGGAAGGTCCACTGTAGTATCCATATTCTGGATATGTGAGGTATTATTAGTTGCATATCCATTTTCCAATACATACAGGTCCAGTTGCTTTTGCATCAGGCTGATGTTTGCCAAACCTTCCGTGAGCCTGGCCTTCTCTACAGCTTTTTGGTATTGTGGTACGGCTACGGCGGCCAAAATACCGATGATAAGCACTACTACCAGTAGTTCTATAAGCGTAAACGCTTGGTTATGTTTTTTCATGTGATTTCTCCTTACCCACCTGTTTTGAAAAACATAACAAAACGGCTATGATTGCGGAGTTCTTCAAATCACTCATACAACAACAGCCGTAGTTTACCGCGACGCGATAAACATTCAGTACAACGCAACAAAGGGATCAGCTTTGCCGCATTGTACTTAAACGACTGTTTTTGGATTTGAAGAACCTGCCGGTTTGCCGGCAGAGAACCGTAGTGATACGATTCCAAAAACAGATGAAATTTTAGTAAGCCCAAAGGCTTACCCACATTATAAAAACTTTTTGGGTTCTTTTCAAGACACAATTTCCGTCTTTATTATACGGGGCGGTGCATTTGACACTTCGCCGTATGTTTTAGTAAAATTACCTTGAATTTTGTATAGGGTTTAGCACAGGGGATGACATGCAAATTAGAAAAAATGCTTTTACGTTGACCGAAGTGCTGGTGGTGGTGGTGCTGATGGCGGTGTTGGCGGCTATTGTGTTGCCCAAGTTCCAAAAAGCAGTGGAATCCACCAAAACGGCCGAGGCCGAGCGTATTATGACCGCCGTCCGTTCGGAGCAGGAATCACGCTGCACGCTCGATGATGCCTATATTACCGACGATATTACTAAATTGTCTTCTGTTAAAAACACCGGGGACAATTTTGAGTTTACCCTTTTGCCTACCGGTATCCAAGCGCGCAGTTTAACCCAAAATTTTACCTTAAAAATGCCGTCGTACTACCAAGGCAGAATTTGCTGTACGGGGGCCGATTGTACACAGCTTAATAAATCGTACGAGGATTGCGGTTTTATTATGCCCTCGTCCATGGACCTTTCTTGCCAAGGGGGCAATTTATTAACGATGGAAGACCCGACTGTACAAGGGCAAGAACCTTCTGTGCCGCAGGGAGGATGCTCCGGGGACCGGCCGGCCTCTGAGATTGAGGTTTGTTCGGGCTGCGGTTCCGTTGTCAGAAATTACGAGTGTATTAACGGCTCTTGGGAAGGAATTTTAAGCGGGGAATGTGTCGACTCGCCCGAAGATCAAGTGGCGCCTTGCTCTTCCGTTAAAGGCAGCACGTGGTGCGGCCCTGCCGTGCGTGCGGCTACGTGCAGCAGCCAGGGTACATGGGTGTATGAAGGCGACTGGGACGACAGCGGGTGTGAGAATAACGCCCAATCCGGCCAAAGCCAAGAAACGCTCCAATGTATGACGGAAGGGACCGGGTTAACTAATCCTTATGCTTGGGTATACCGCCGGGTGAGCAGCTTTACGTGCGAAGGGTCGGGTTATGAATGGCAGTGGAGAGAAACTTCCTACAGCACCACCGCATTGCTTACCGAAGAGGCCTGTGCCAAGGGATGTGAGTGTGCCGGCTGCGGCTCTTACTCGTTCCACGAGGGGGGGCATTGCAAATGCCAAGGCAGTTCCGTCTGCACAACCATTAAGTCGGACGGTTACAGTTTCGACGATTAAACTACGTGAAAGATTTACACTTTGTCTTTCCCCGGGTCATCCCCGGGGTTTTTATTTGCGGGCCGCACGTTTTGTTTTCTTAGTGAAAAACACTGTTTCCCCGTGGCGGTTAAAGAATTGTTTGAGCAGCACTACCGCCAGCAAGGTAGCTAACCCGTCGGCCACCACCGGGGCCAAAAACACTCCGTCCAGCCCCATAAACAGCGGCAAAATCAGTACCAGCGGGATAACCAGCAAAATCTGGCGCGATAAACTTAAAAGAGCGGCTTTAAACGGCTGGTTAATAGCCTGGAAGAACGTAGTAGCCATCATTTGTAAGGGAACGATTGGCAGCAAAATATTTACCAGGCGTATCACCCGCCCGGCCATGTTAATTAAATCCGTGTCCGTGCCGTTAAAAATAGCGGCAATCGGGCGGGCGAACAGTTCCAAAATCACAAATCCCGCCGTCGTTACCAGCATCCCCCAGCGCATGGCCATTTTGAGGGTTTGAATAGACGTCTTATACTTGCGCGCGCCGTGGTTGTAGCCAATCAGCGGCTGCGCCCCTTGCGAGATTCCCATCGTAGGCATAATGACAATCGTATTGATGCTTAGCGCAATGCCCATGGCCGAAATGGCCAAATTTCCGCCGTACTTTAACAGTGCGTGGTTTAAAATCACGTTAAGCGCCGCCGTGGATAATTGAAATGCAAATTGCGAAAACCCAATGGCCAGTACGTCCAGCACAATTTGCAGTTTGAGTTGAAAGTTATGCCACATTAAGCGGTATTGCACACGGTGCCCCGTCAAGCAATACATGACCCAACTAAAGGAAACCGTCTGCCCGCACACAGTAGCCAGTGCGGCGCCTTTAATGCCCAGGCCCAGTTTGAAAATAAACAGCGGGGCGGCAATTAGGTTGATAAATGCGCCGATAAACTGCGTAGCCATAGCAGTTTTGGGGCGGCCGGACGAGCGGATGAAGTGGTTCATCCCCGCACCGATGGAAAACAAAAAATACCCGGGGAACACCCACAGCGCATACTCGTGTGCATACGGTAAAATAACTGGGTCAGCGCCGCAAAACAGTAAGAGTTTATCTAAAAACAGGTAACTAAACGAGGTTACCAGCCCGGCGGCTATCATTAAAAGGATAAACCCGTTGCCCAGTACGCGCAAGGCCTCGCGGTGATTCTTTTCGCCCAAGCGGATGGAAAAAAGTGCGTTGCTGCCAATGCCGATGAGCGCACTAAACCCCATATATAAAAGGCCGATAGGGAAGATGACCGTGATGGCGGCAATCCCTACCGCGCCGATATCCTGGCCGACGTAAATGCGCGAAATAATGTTAAACAGCGCATTGACGAACATCCCCGCCACGGCAGGTGCGGAAAATTTAAATAAAAGTTTGGATAGTTTTTTGTCCTTAAACGGGTTTTTGATGTGTTTTGCGTCGGCACTCATATTTCTATTTTACAAAATATGAGTGCCGCGGAAAAATTATAGATATGGGTACGATTCAACAATTGTACCTCTTCCGTCATCTCCTTGGTAAGAATAGGTATCATTTCTCGTTTCTTGTTTGCAAACCGCAATCGCAATTTCATTTTCATTCAAAGCAGTACAGGCTCTTGTATTTGGCCCGGTTGGACTATACGCAAAACGTTGAATATATCCTATATCTACTTGTGTATTATTACATTGAAATAATTTGTTGCTGCTACTAGATAAGTAACAGTATCCCCACGGATAGGTAATTGTATCTCTTGGAGGCTCTCCACCATATTGTGCAGTTTCCCAATTTGGAATATCCACGTCCAATTCCGATAGTTGTGTGGGATATTGTCCATGTGCCAAATAATATACTTCAGCTGCGTTAGAAACGGTAGTTACCAACGCCTTTACGCTGGCTAGTCTACTTTTTACTACGGCCTTTTGGTATTGCGGCACAGCCACCGCGGCCAATATACCTATAATGAGTACCACAACCAGCAGCTCAATGAGCGTAAACCCGCGGTTTACTTCCCCCCAGGCGGGGGAAGTGCCCCGTAGGGGCGATGAGGGGGTTCCCATAAAGCCCGCCTCTTTTAATACCCCCTCACCCGGCACTGCGTGCCACCCTCTCCCGCCAGGGGCGAGGTGTTGGGCGGTATTTTTTCTTACTGATACATTCTCTTTCTTCATACGTTTCTCCTTATGTTTAGTTTTTCTTTTTTGTCAAAACTCCAACAAAAAAACGGTTGCTTTTGCACAGTACTCTTGCCCGAGACCACTCAAAAACAGCCGTAATTTACCACACAGGGTGGTAAACATTCGGCACAAAACAACGGGATTATAAGTTCCATTATTTTGTACCTCATAACAGCTGTTTTTGGAGGGCAAGAGTCCGTTTTACACGTCTCTACGTATTCTTTCAATACGCATCCAAAAACAGAAATAAATTGTAACTTCATTATACCATAACGCAGGGTGGGTGTAAAATGCTAAAATATACACCAGGGAGAGGATGAAAATGAAATTAGCTAAATCAACTGTATTAGGGTTATCTTTTGTTTTATTTGGCGCAATGGGTTTGCACGCTGCGCCCGCACTTAAAGTGCTGTCGGCTTCGCCTAAAGGCGCGGTGGAAAACGCTGCCCGCCAGGCCGTCAACGTCCATTTTAACCAGCCGGTAGCCCCGCTGGGGGAGAGCACCGCCTTTGCCGCCGATACGTGCCCGCTTACTATTTCTCCGTCGGTAGAAGGCACCTGTCGTTTTAGCGGCACCCAAACCTTGGTGTTTGAGCCGGCCCAACCCTGGCCCGATGCTACCCGCTTTACCGTGAAGGTCCCCAAGGGGTTTGCCTCGGCTGTTTCCGGTCAAAAATTAGCGGCCGCTTATTCGTTTTCGTTTGATACGCGCACGCCGCGTGTGATAACCGCTCTGCCTTATAATAATGAACATTGGCTTAGCTTAAACCCCACCTTGTATATCCTGACCAGCCAGCCCATTGATTTAGAACGGGCCGCTGCCTTTGTTACGCTTCATACCGGCGAAGGTAAATCCGCCCGCACGGTTCCGCTGGCGCTGCGCAAGGCCACGCAAGAGGAATTGGACAAAAATTTCTCGTATTTATCCGCCCAAGAACGCTTGGCTGTTTTTGCCATAAACCCCGCGCAAGATTTACAACCCGGCCAAAAATATACCCTTACCTTGTTGGCTGGTTTGCCTGCCCAAACAGGCACACTGGGGATGGCCCAACCCTATGAAACCTCTTTTTATACCTATCCGCCCTTGACGGTGCAAAAGGTGCTCTCTACCGGCTGTTTGCCCTTTACGCCTTCGGTTCATTTTTCATCCCCGGTGCGCAAGCACGAGCTGTACGCCGCTATCCAAACCGAGCCTGCCGCTGCCAAAACCCGCTTAAACGCGCAGGAAAAAGATTCCCTGGGCAGCGAATTTGTAGATCCCAAAACCGGCGACGCCTATTTCAATATGCCGCTTTCCTTTATTACCTTTAAACCGTATGAGCGGGTAAAGGTAACTATTCAAAAAGGCTTGCGCGATATTTACGGTAATACGCTCGCAAAAGACGAATCTTTTACCATTTCTAACAACGGCTATTGCCCGAAAGTAGATTTCTCCGCGGACGGGCTGGGCGTGCTGGAGAGTTATCTGCCCGCGCGTTTGCCCATTTCGCTGATGAACGTGCCTTTCTTGTGGGTAGAAGCGGCGCGGTTTAATAGAGAAAATTTCATCCCGTTCTACGAACAAAAAAGTGCGTATTGTGCCAAGAAACAGCTTACGGGGGCTACCTTCTCGGGCGAGTACCGTTTCCCGGCCGTGCAGGATATGACCTTGCGCACGTATATGGACCTGTTGCGCTTTAAACCCACCGCTACGGACAGCATCATCTTTAGCCAGTTTAAGCGCCCCGCCACCGCCCAAGAGGCGGAATGTTGGATGTCCGCTACCGATAACATTACCGACATTGGTGTTACGTTTAAAACTTCCCCTAAAAATAATTTAATTTGGACGACCTCTTTAAAAACCGGCCAGCCGCTAGGCGGTTTGAAAGTAGAATTGCGCAGTAAAGACAACCAAGTTCTTTGGACCGGAACCACCGATGCGAGCGGTTTAGTCATCGCCCCCGGGTGGGATAAACTGGACGTGCCCGCTGCCCAATGGGGCCAGCCCACGCTCTATGCGTTTATCACCAGCCCCGAAGGGGACGCCGTGGTCAGCAATTTGTGGAACGACGGCCTGGAACCCTGGCGTTTTAACATTAACTACGAATATACGCCCACGGTCCAGCCCGTACAAACTTATTTATTTGCCGAGCGCGGCATCTACCGCCCCGGCGAAACGGTACATATCAAAGGGGTTGTGCGCTCGCGCCTGAGTAACGAGTGGAAACTGCCCGACGTCGTACGCGGCAGCGTGTCGGTGACCGACGGCCGCGGCGAAGAACTGCTCAAAAAAGACGTTACCGTTTCCTCGGATTACGGCACCTTTGATTGGGAGGTCACCCTTCCTTCCACCGCTGTTACGGGAACTTGGGACGTAGTCTTTGTGCCGCAGCTGAAAATGGAGGAGCCGCCCACCGCCAGCACGTCTTTCCAGGTGGAGTCGGTGAAACCCGCGGATTTTAACGTGTTTGTCAATT
>CAMVRX010000029.1 GCA_947170005.1 uncultured Elusimicrobium sp. | reverse complement strand
CTTCTCCCTCAAGGGGAGAAGTAATCTTTTGTTGCAACTCAAAACCTTCCTTTGAGCAAAAATGCCCTTTAAAACAATTTTCTTTCATGGTACGTACTCCTGTATTTATATAGTCCCTACCGCTAAAATTTACCAAAAAAAAAAACGCGTCAAGGCTTTTAAAATTCCTTGACGGCAAAAAACAGCAAAAAAGAAACAATCCCAAAAAACTAAATCATTTCCCCATAACACACATTATTTTCCGCGCGCACAATTTTTACGCGCACCAACCCGCGCGCGTGCGGGTTGGCGGGCAATAATACTTGCTGGAAATTGGACGTAATCCCATGCACGGCCCCGCCCTTTTTTTCTTCTATAAACACTTCCTGCTGCGTGCCCACCAGCGATGCGGCAAACGCCGCGCGCAGCTCTTTATCCAGCGCGCGCAATTGCTCCGCCCGCCGTTTGATTTCTTCACCGGGCAGCTGCGCCAACCGGGCAGCCGGCGTGCCCGGGCGCGGGGAATAACTAAACACGTGCAGCCCGGCCAATTTTTGCGTTTTGATAAATTGATAAGTTTCTTCAAAATCTGCTTGCGTTTCGGTGGGGTATCCGGCAATTACGTCGGCAAAAATGCCAATTTGCGGCACTTGCGCACGTAAATCCCGCACGCGCCGCGCGTAATCAGCCGTGGTATAATGCCGGTTCATATCTTTCAAAACTTTGTCGCACCCGGCTTGCAGCGGCAAGTGGAAATAGTTGCAAAACCGCGCCGGGTTTTGATGCATTTGCGCAATTACGCCGTCCGTCACGGTGGGCAGCTCTATGGACGAGAACCGCACGCGAAATTTACCCGGCAGCGCGGCAATTTGCGCGCACAACGCAGCTAAATCGGCCCCGGTTTGCGGGCAGCAGTAATTGCCGATGTTAATGCCGGTAAGCACAATTTCCAAAAATCCGTTTTGTACCAGCTGCCCGATTTCCGCCCGCACGTCCGCCGCGGGTTTGGATTTTTTCACACTGCGCGCATACGGCACAATGCAGTACGAACAAAAATTGTCGCATCCGTCTTGTATTTTAATAAACGCGCGGCTGTGCCCCTCGTGGCCGCTGACCGTCCAACAAATATCATTTTGGCTAAACAGAACCCGCCCCAAGTCGTACTTTCCTACTATTTCGGCCATCGGGAAATGTTGTTTGATATGCGTCGCGTGTGCGGCTGCGTAGCAGCCAGTCAGCACCAGGCGCGCGCGGGGATTGCGGCGCACAATTTGGCGGATGAGCTTTTCCACATCTTTGTCGGCTTGGTGGGTAACCGTGCAAGTATTTAAGAGGCATAGGTCGGCGGTCTCAAAACTTTCGGCCGGGGTAAACCCGGCGCGTTTAAACTCTTCCAAAATTGCTTGGCTCTCTACTTGATTGACGCGGCAGCCGAAGGTTTTAATAAAAAACGTACTCATAACAGTTTAGCCGCCACGGCAATGCACGCGGTTTCCGCGCGCAAAATGTTCACACCTAGGGTAACGGGCAGCACGCCGTGCGCAACCGCCAGGGCCACTTCTTCTTGGGTCCACCCGCCCGCCGGGCCGACGTACACACGCACCGACGTAGGATTTTTTAATTGTTCCATGCCCCACGCAAGCGTGTGGGCTGGTTCGGCCTCGTACGCCAGTAGCGCGGACCCGTTATCTGCAACGGCCTGGGCAAATTTTACAGGCGGCAAAATGCGCGGGATAAACGGCGTATCGCATTGTTTACAGGCAGACACCATAATCTGCTGCCAGCGGTCGTTTTTGCCGTCAAATTTTTTAAGCACATCATACTCGCTGCGCGCAGACATAAGCGGCAAAAACGCACTTACCCCCAGCTGCGTGCCTTTGTCTAATACTTCTTCCAGCCCCGTGCGGGAATTGGGCACAAAGGCCAACGTGAGGTTTAACGGCACCCGCCGTACCGGGCACGGCTCCAACAGTGTGCCGCGCACAAATTTTTTTTGCACTTTATCAATGCGCCCCCTAAACTGCTTGCCCGTGCCGTCAAACACGCGGATAATATCCCCCTCCTTATGGCGTGCGACGGCGCATGCGTGGTGCGCTTCGGCATCGTTCAAAAAAAATTCGGTAGGTTTAATATCAGCAAAATACTGGGGCATAGTTACATTGTAGCTTTTTTAGCCCCAACCCTGTGAAATACTAGGGTTCCAAATAGTCGTTATCGCGATATTTTTTAGTAAAACCAACTTTCTTACAATTATCTTCCGTCCCTTCACAATGAAATCCAGCGGAGTAATTACCTGCTTTAAAGTATCCATCATCTACTAAACTAATCGAAACATCTTGCATTTGGTTTTTCCCATAAGCTATTACATAACATCCCCACGCACCGTTACCCGATATGCATTCTTCTAACTGAAAATCCCAGTATTGACTCTCAGGCAAATCTATGCTGAGTTCTCCGCTAGGATTTCCCTCTCCTCCCGTTTCCAAATGCGCCAAGTGCAGTGCTTTCATATAGCTGGACAATACCGTTTTTGCTTCTACTGCCCTGGCTTTCCCTACCGCCCGTTGGTACTGCGGCACAGCTACCGCCGCCAAAATACCGATAATCAAAACTACTACCAACAACTCTATGAGTGTGAATCCTTTTTTCATAACCTACTCCTTTTATTTTTAGCCCTTTGGCTTTTCCCGGCTTGGCAACAAAAAACGGCGTTACCAAAGCATAGAGAGTGGCCGTGATAATCGCCGCCTGCCTGCCCCGCAAAGGGGCAGGCAAAGAAGTAGGCGGCCATTGCTGGACTCTCTATAGAAGAAAGTTTCCTTTCCCCCATGCACAGGCTCCCCCTGTGCATCCGACAATAACCTAAAAATTGTTCTAAATTTTATCTATTTTTTTGCTCTTTCTCCTCTTATTAAAATCAAATTTATTATAACAAATTTAATACTCCGTTTTATCTTCCTTGGCATCCCACTCGTCAAACGGCACGTTTCGCCCGGGCACTTTTACACACACGGTTTTTAACGTCCGTTTGCCGGGCGGCAAAGGAACCTCTTTATAAATCACAGCATCATCAAAGTTAGACGCGGCCGCGCGCACGCGGTCGGCTGCATAGTACAGCGCCTTGGGGCGCGCCCAATAAATGGCCCCCAAGCACATGGGGCACGGCTCGCACGAAGAATAAATCACACAATCTTTGAGTTCAAAACTTTTCAACTTCGCGCAGGCCGCGCGGATCGCCATTACTTCGGCATGGGCCGTAGGGTCGTTGGAAGAAGTTACGCAGTTATGCCCGCGCGCCACAATTTTACCGTTCTTTACCACTACCGCGCCAAACGGACCGCCGTCGCCAGCTTTCATACCTTTGCGGGCCTCTTTAATGGCTTCCAGCAAAAAATGTTTATGTTCTTCAAACGTGTCTTTCATAATACTTCCTCCACGGTGTGATTGGTCACCGGGTCCACGGTTTTGTGTTGAAAGCGTACCAGCTTGGCCCCGGCCCCTACGCAAAACTGCGGCACACGCGGCCCGCTAAAACAATAAGACACATCATCCCGGTCCGTGCCGCTATATCCTGTATTGTACCACAAACGGCCGCTTTGCGTTTCGTGCAGCCCCCATATTAGTTTAACGCAAGTTCGTCCAAATGTCCAGTGGCTTTCGTTGGGCCAATTGTTTTCAAACGGGCGGATGACCACCGGCGCCAAGGAAGTATAATCAAACTTGGACGGTTTGGTGTCCGTAATCAGCACTGCGTCAGCGTGCAAGCGGCCTAGTTTACGCAGCGCGTTTTCTATTTTTTCCGGTGCCAACGCATTACCTACTACAAATATTCCCCCGCCGGAGGTTTTCACTAAAACCACATTTTTGTACCACTCATCCAGCAAATACACGCGCGTGTGGCGATTTGCAACAAATTGCGTTCCCAATGCCAAGACCGCCACAGCGGCCAGCGGGATAAGCAACCGCTTGGCAAACGCACGCTTAGGCAGATGAAACACCCAAAACAGCCCGGCGTAATAGGCCACAATCGTCCCCGCTCCCCACGCCGATACGCTCAAAGAGGAGGCCTTAAACCCGGCAAAAAACTCCACCAATTTTTGGAATACTTCCAAGCAAAACACCGTGGGGTAATATAGCAAAATCCCGGCGTGGCACGCACTCAGCACGTAGTAGGCAAAGCTAAGTGCCAACAACACCGAGGCCAGCGGAACTAGCAGCATATTAGCAATTAACCCCGTCAAAGAAACCTTATAAAACACATTGGTAAACACCGGCAGCAACACCAGCTGCACGGACAAAGTTGCCACAAAAATCTGCGCAAAAAACCGCGCCCACTTGGGCCAATTTCCCGGCACCGGATAATTAGCCAGCCCCACAATCAGCCCCGCCGTAGCCAAGAAAGACATTTGAAACCCCGTCTCAAAAAGTGACGCCGGGTACCACAGCAAAATCACCACGCACGACAAAATAAGCCCCTGCCACACGCCGCTGTTGCGCCCCAAGTAATACCCGCCGCAGCCGCACACCGTCATAAAATACGCCCGCATTAAGGGCGCATCGGCCCCGGCAATTAAGGTGTAAATACCCGCCACCCCCAGTGCCACCCACAACGCTTTTTTGCGCCCTAAACCAAACAATCCGCAAAACGCCAAGCTCATCAGCGTCACAAACCCTACGTTGCCGCCGGATGCCACCAACAAGTGAATGGCCCCACTGTCCTGAAACGCCGTATAGAGAGCGGGGTCCAGTTCGCCCCGTTCGCCCAGCAGCACCCCGCCCGCGATATGCGCCAAAGAAGGTGGGAAACTTTCGTTAAGCACACGCAAAATATCGCCCCGCACGCTGCGCAGCACGCGCCACGGCCACACCGCGGGCTTTACCACGCGCACGTCGCTACTTTTGATTTCAGTAAAAATATGTTTATGGGCCAGATACTTGCGCCAATTAAAGTTGCCCAGCAAATCCACCCCGTACGGTTCTTGCAAACGGCCCTTTATTTCCAAGGTATCTTTCCAAAGCGGCTCAAACCCGGCCAGCCGGGCATAAATGTACCCGCCCGCCGGTTTGCCGTCTACGGACAGCACTTTCACAATCACATTGTTTGATTTAGGTTTAGGGGTGTAGAAGCGTTCCACGCGCCCGGTTAGGGTTACTTCTTTTTGCGGCAAAAACGCGTGCACGTCATGGTCAGCCGGGCGGGGATGATAGAAAAATAGAATGCCCGCAATCAGGGCTATGAGTACAAAGAGCAGCGGGCGTTTATAACTATCGGGATGCATAAGCAAGCTGTTAATCAATTAAGAGGGCCTGATAATTTTTTCAATCTATCACCGGGACAAATAGTTTGTACCCTGATTTGTCAAATTTGAGATGGATTTGCACCGTAAGTTGAGCGTGGCGTACGTCTAGCGGACGGTGCGTAGCACCGCAAGTACGCAAGCGAAAGTCGGTGCAAAGGCACTCAAATTTGGCAAATTGTTGGTCCACGTACGGCGTAACATCACCGGTGGTTGTTTATATCTTTGTCCTTCCCTTAAGCGAGTGCCCCAGCGTCATCTCATCCATATAATCAATATCCGCCCCCAGCGGCACCCCATACCCAATGCGCGTAATCTGCCCCACCTGCCCGCGCAATAAATCGGCCAAATACAAAGCGGTCGTTTCGCCTTCGCTATCCGGGTCCGTGGCAATAATAATTTCTTCAATACGGGGGGATGCTTGTTGTACACGCGCTAAAAGTTCGCGCACTTTTACTTGCTCGGCCCCGCGCCCTTCCAGCGGGGAAATCGCCCCGTGCAATACATGATAAAGCCCTTTATAGGCGCCGGTTTTTTCAATAGCTTCAATATCCTGCGGGTCCTCTACTACGCAAATTTGGGCAGTATTGCGGTCCGTATCACGGCAGATATCACACAAATCGTTTTCACTGTAAGCAAAGCACTGCGGGCAAAGCCCTACGGATGACTTTACCTCGCTTAGCGCGGTAATAAATTCGTTTACTTCGCCCTGGCTAGCCCGCAAAAAGTACGCCGCAAAGCGCTCGGCCTGGCGCGGTCCCACGCCGGGCAAACGTTTCAGGGCTCGTACCAATCGGTCCAAATGTTGCATACTAGGCAATCAATTCTCCGGGGAACATTTCCAAAATATCGCGCACTTCTTCGGGCGCATCGGCACTTTGCGCGGCAGTGTCCTGTTCAAACGGCCCCAGCGCAAAAGGTTCTTCGTCGGAAATAGCCGCGGTCGGTTGAGGTTTTGGATTCACTTTTTGAGGCACCGCTGCCGCAGCCGCCGCCTGCGTTTGCTCCAAGGTAATGTTTACCGGCCGGCCGGCCAGTTCCGTGGCCGCAGCCGAGAGTTCCGCCAACTTGCGCTGGGCGGTAATTTGATAAAATTCTTTGCCTTTTTCAAAGCACAGCTGCCACTGTTGGTCACTCACAAATTTCACTTGCGCGCTAATCATGACGTCGTAGATAAAGGGGCTGTCCCCCTTGCCAAATTTGGCAAGCATTTTATCCCACACCTGGCGGTTGGAAATAGCCTGATCGAGCGCAGGGACCGGCTCGCCGGGTTCAGCCGCCGCGGCCGGGGTGATTTTAGGGGCCGGTTCTTGGGCAGTCGCTGCCGCTTTTTTAGGTTGCGGCTTAGGCGCTTTAGTCGTGCGCGGGGCCGGGGTATGCGGCACCGAAGGCGTAGACGGGGGCAACACTTGCCCTCCTTCCAACGCTTCTAAGCGGCGTATAAAACCGTCAATATCCAGCACGCTGTCCATCACCGTAAACAGGCCCACTTCGGCGCTGACTAACGCATTATCGGAGAATTTTACTTCGTCTATTAGCTTACTGAGCTTACGCGTTAAGCGCGCCAAAAACCCGGTGGACACACTCGCCAATAAATCCTGGGCTGCGGCAAATGGCTCGCTGCCCTGGCCCAAACTGAAGTAAAACAAATCGCTTAGCGTGTTTTTCAAATCTTTGAGGAAGGTGTTAGCATCAAAACCTTCATTTTGCAGGGTTTGAAACACTTGGTGCATTTGCGCATTGTCTTTGTTGCACAGGGCCCGCACGGCATCTTGCAATAGCTCGGCCGAGGTAAGCCCCAGCATATCGCTGACGGTTTTTTCGTCAATATGATCCCCGGCGTAGGCAATCGCACGGTCGAGCAAGGTCAGCCCGTCACGCATCGCACCGCCGGCATTTTTAGCAATAATTTTAGCGGCCGCGGCCGACAAATCAATCCCTTCCGCTTCGGCCAGTTCCACCAAGTGGGAGCTAATTTCTTCTACCGTTAGCGGCCGGAAGCGGAACGTCTGACAGCGGCTGACAATGGTAGCGGGCACTTTGTGTTTTTCGGTAGTAGCCAAGATAAACACCACATGGGCGGGCGGTTCTTCAATAGTTTTTAAAAGCGCATTAAAAGAGCTGGCCGAAAGCATGTGTACTTCGTCTAAAATAAATACTTTAAAGCGGTCCCGGCTGGCGGCCAGGGCCACCGTGTCAATGATTGTTTCACGCACTTTTTCTACTTGCGTATTGCTGGCGGCGTCCAGTTCCTGCACGTCCATATCTTCGTTTTTGGCAATTTCCAAGCATTGCGGGCACTTGCCGCACGGCTGAGCGGTGGGCCCGGTAGCGCCGTTTCCGGTACAGTTGAGCGCCTTGGCTAAGATACGGGCCGTGGTGGTTTTACCGCATCCGCGCGGACCGTAAAACAAATACGCATGCCCAATGCGCCCCAGTTTCAAAGCATTTTGCAAGGTTTTGGAAATACTTTCCTGTCCCACCATATCTTCAAAGGTTTGGGGACGGTATTTATTAGCTAAGCTGACGTACGATTGGGTGGAAGTGGACATAATTAACCTCTAAACTGTTTTTCTACACGGCGGCGCGCATGGACAAAATCCACACTCATCCGCCCGGGCCCCAGCAGGGCTGCGGGCAACAAAGCGGCCACCAGTAAAATTAAAAGTGCTACATATACTTTATTAAAATTGGAAGCAAAAAACAAAACCCCCCAAAGCGCCGTACACACAACGGCACTGCCGGCCGCCCAGCGCGTCAACCATCCCAAGATAAGCAGCAGCGCCAAAACAAGCTGAGCCGCCACTACCGCCAGGCCCAGTTCTGCCGGCCATCCGGCTGCGGCCGCATTGGCTAAAAATTCCCGGTAAAACAGCAAACACCCCGCGCTTAGGTACAGCAAGGTCCCCCCCGCCAACAGCCGGGTCAAAAAGACCGTCCAAGAGAACGCTTTTTCATTGATATTACAATGTACTTGCGGTGTTTGCATACAACACTCCTATATAGGCATTTCCACGGAAAGCGAAAAATACGTTTTGCGGTTATCTTCCCGCCGCGGTTCAAACACTTCAATCCCGCCCGTTACCTGTGCTTCCCACAATTTCACGTGCAACCCCGCACTTACCGCGGCAGCCACTTGGCGGCGCTGGTCGTAGTGATAGCGCGCAAATGATACATAAGGGGACACAAAATCCGTCGGGTAACTAATCCGCGCAGCTAAAGCATCTTTGATATATCCTTGAAGCACTGCCGTCATAAACGGGATTTCGGCCCAGCTAAAGGTAACATCCTGCGGTACCCGGCTACTATATTTTATCACTTTGCGCCACCCGGCTTGCAAGTGGAAATGTTTTACGTCCAGCCCGGCTTGCGTGAAAGCCACCGTTCCCACCTGGCGGGAAGCCCCTTGGGGCAAATCCTTGCCTTGCGTATTGCCGTACGTACGGGTGCGTTCCTGCCCAAACTCAACGCGAAGCACGGGGTTTTTAAGGCCCGCCCAATAATAAAATGGTTTCCACTGACCGCCGACCCCATACCCCACGCCTTCATATCCCACGGCTTGCGGCTGAAGCATTCCTTGGGCCAGCACCGCCCAACTATCACTAAGCTCATAGCTTACTTCCAACGCGTAGCGCGAGGTGGACCCCGCCTCGTCAATCTCCTTATCGCTCATGCGGTAATAGCCGTACCGGGGCACCAATACAAATCCGTTATCCAAATCGGCCACGTACGCAGCCCGCAGGGCCGAATATCCCTTCTCGCCTCCTACGCTTGCAAAACGCAACTGCCCGTAGCAATACGCACACGGGCAGAGCAGTAACAAACTAACAAGCGCAGTTTTTAAACGCATTATTTTTTAGCGGCTTTTTTTGCGCTTTTGGCATCCAGGTCCTGTAAGAATTTCACATAGTTGGTCGCTTTGCGTTTTTTCCAGGCTCCTTTGTGGTAGCCGTAACCAATGATCAGCGGGATTAAGGTAGTGCATTCGCCGTAGACCATTTGTTCCAAGGCGGTAGACACTTTCCCCCAGCTGGACGCTTCTTTTAACGTAGAGCCGGATAAAGCCCCGTCGCGCACGTCCGCTACGGTAATTTGCACGGCATATTTGTGCATGGGGATTTCAGCTCCCAACGCTTCAGCCGCCACTACCGTGTCTTGCGCAAAGTTTTTGGGCACGCCGCCCATCAACGGTTTCTTTGGCTTTCATTTTAATTTGCGTCAGTTCCAAGAAGTCCTTGGCGCTGTCAATAGAAATGTGCTTGGTGGGGTTTTCGGCTTGGTGCATTACAAAGCCAAACCCGGCCGAGCAGTCGCTAAACGCGGGCACAAATATCGGCACACCGTATTTGTAGGCATTGTACACCACACTGTCTTTGCCTTTGCCTTTTTTCTCCAGCCATTTGCCCATTTCCCAAATAAACTCGCGCGAAGAATAGGGGCGCGGCTCTAAGGCGTTGCAGATTTTATAAATGGTTTCGTCGCATACTTTAAGTTGGTCTTCATCGATATACGTATCGTAAATGCGGTCAATGTGCAAATCGCGCAGCAAGTTATCATCCTGGTTGTAAGGGGTGCCGATGTAGTGTTTAAAACCCAAGGCTTCAAAGAAGTCCTGGTCTACAATGTTGGCCCCGTTGGAAACAATCGCATCCACCATGTGGTTTTGGATCATATCCACAATAATTTTTTTCATCCCGGCGGAAATCAAAGACCCGGCAATACACAAAATGACGGAGCAGTTTTTATCGCTTAGCATCATGTTGTAAATTTTGCTCGCCCGGGCCACTTCGCGCGACGCGTAGGCCATGTTCTCAAACGCTTCCACCATCGGTACCACATTGTATTTTTTCATATCAATGTGTTTAATTGTGTTTTTGAGAAAATCTTTTTTTGTTAGTTTTGCCATTTTATACCTCACACTGGATTTTTAGTACTGCTATTTAGTAAATTATATTAAATAACAACGCAAAATTAAATAAAAATTTTCAAAATTTACAGGAGGGTTTTATGTACCCCAATTTACAGCAAACCGACCCCGAAATTTTTGCCGCCGTTTCCAAAGAACTTAGCCGCCAGCGCGAAAAACTGGAGCTCATCGCCTCGGAAAATTTTACCTCCTTGGCCGTTATGCAAGCGCAAGGCAGCGTGCTTACCAACAAATACGCCGAAGGCTACCCCGCCAAGCGCTACTACGGCGGGTGCGAATTTGTAG
>CAMVRX010000028.1 GCA_947170005.1 uncultured Elusimicrobium sp. | reverse complement strand
CTTAAAAGTATTAAAGTAGCCAAAAAAGCGGCCTCCGGCCGGGCGGTTTCTTTAACGCTTAAAACCAGCCAGGGCAGCAAGACGGTTTCGTGCGCCGCTTTCCGCGCGGCCACGGGTATCCGCAGCTGCAAGCTGACTAAAATTGCCACCGGGTCCACCCGCGTGCATATTGAAGGACACGGCTACGGCCACGGCATTGGCATGTGCCAGGACGGCGCGCACGGCATGGCCAAGCAAAACTATAACTACAAACAAATTTTAAAACATTATTATCCGGGAAGTACGCTCTCCCAATTTAGGTAACTTATGGCTTTTGAACGATTTAAAAAACTGGATTTAGACCCGCTGATTGCCAAGCAACCCGCTACCCCGCGCGACAGTTCGCGCCAAATGGTCTTACACCGCGATACCCACACCATTGAGCACCGCATTTTCCGCGATATCCACGAGTATTTTAACCCCGGCGATGCGCTGGTGATTAACAACACAAAAGTTTTCCCGGCTAAACTGTTTGCCCACAAACCCACGGGCGGCAAAGTGGAAGTGCTGCTGGTGCGCCCCATGCAAAAACCCAACGTGTGGGCGGTACTCACGCACGATTACAAAGAGGGGATGACACTGGATTTTGGCGACGGCCTGAGTGGAAAAATGCTTGGTACTACCGACGAGCGGGAATTTTTGTTGGAGTTCAACCACGAGGACATTTTACCCTTTTGCCACGCGCACGGCCTGATGCCCTTGCCGCAATATATTGAAAAAGCCCGCAAACATAGCGGCCTAAGTGCCAGTATTGAGAGTGACAAAGAGCGCTATCAAACCGTCTATGCTAAGTACGAGGGTTCTATCGCGGCGCCGACGGCCGGATTTCACTTTACGCCGGAACTGTTGCAAAAACTAATAGATAAGGGCGTTAAAATTTGCTACATTACGCTGCACGTGGGGTGGGGCACCTTTAAACCTTTGCGCGGCGAGCCGCAAGAACATAAAATGCTAGCCGAACTGGGCGAAATCAGCCAGGAAACCGCCGACACGTTAAACGCCGTGCGCGCGGCGGGAAAGCGAGTGTTCTCGTGTGGGACGACGTCCACGCGCACGTTGGAAAGTTTCACGGATGAAAACCACGTTACTCACGCGGGCAAAAAATGGACTGATTTGTTTATTTACCCCGGGTATCAGTTTAAAGCGATTGACTGCCTGATTACCAATTTTCACTTCCCCGACTCTACGCCCTTGTGTATGACGTCGGCATTTGCCGGGGAAGATTTTATTTACGAAGCCTATCTGCAAGCCGTGGAGAAAAAGTACCGCTTTTACTCCTTTGGCGACAGTATGATGATACTGTAGTTTACAGTTCCATGGAAGGCCAACCCATAGAGGCAAATCCATTACAAACTGCCAAACCTTTTTCGTTGGCATATTCGCAATATTTTTCCGAAGTTCCGTCCGGGTATTTTTGCCACCAAAAGTCGTAATCCGAATTCAAACGGCGTGCTGTGACAGTATAATTCTCTCGGTCAAGGCTGGCCACATAAGAAAAATTTTTACTCTTACATCCTCCATACTCGTCCCCAACACAATCCAAACTATTTAGTTCAATATCTAAACAATCCGAACAGTCCACACCAATGCCATCTCCTACAAAATCAATTGTATTACCCGTCGGGAATCCATTCTCTAGTACATACCGGTCTATAGACTGCATAATGCTGTTCACCATCGTTAAAGCTTCCGCAGCCCTGGATTTTTCCACGGCTTTTTGGTATTGCGGCACCGCCACGGCCGCCAATATACCAATGATTAAAACAACCACCAACAACTCAATGAGCGTGAAACCCCGCCGGGTATTTCTTGTTGTCATTTTGTTTCTCCTTACAGTTTTATTTTCAATTTATCTGCTTAGAAAAACGCATGCAAAAACGGCTGCTTTGTTAAGCCAAAGAGAGTGTCTTACACAAAAACAGCCGTAATTTACCGTACAAGACGATAAACATTCGGGACAACACAACTAGGTTTGCACTACCTGTTATGTTGTACCTCGTAATAGGCTGTTTTTAGACTCTCTTTGGGTTACTTACGTAACACCACCGTGTTCCTCACACAGTTCTAAAAAACAGATAAAATTGTACCTATAGTATAATAAAAAAGCGCATATTATTCAAATTTTCTATAATATGAGTATGAAGAAGAAAAACGAGGACGTTGTAGTTGCACAATCTGCCGGATTTTGCCCGGGTGTGAAACACGCTATTGAGCAAGTAATGGCCCTGGAGGCTTCCGGCAAAAAACCCATTTATACCTTGGGGCCGCTGATTCACAATAAACAGGCCACCCAAATGCTGGAAATGAAAGGAATCCTGGCCATTGATAAGCCGGCAGACGCTACCAACCCAAGAGGGGTATTAGTTATCCGCGCACACGGTATCACGCCCGACTTGCAAAAAGAAATTGAAACATTGGGAATTACCATGTTTGATGCCACGTGCCCGCTGGTAAAACACGCCCAAAACATCATTGCCAAATTTGCCGTGCAAGACTATACAACCGTCATCGTAGGGGACAAAGAACATGCCGAGGTTATCGGCCTAATGGGCTACACGCAAAACCGTTGCCACGTGGTGTCCACCTTGCAGGAGGCCCAAGCCTTGCCACATTTTGACAAAGTAAATGTGGTCAGCCAAACGACCCAGCAAGAAAGTACGTTTTTTGAAATTGCCGAAGAAATCAAAAAACATGCGGACCAGTGCCAAATTTCCAACACCATTTGCCAACCCACCAAAGACCGCCAACGCGAAACCATGGAACAGGCTCAACATGCCGATTTAGTGATTGTAGTGGGCGGAAAGCACAGTGCCAATACCGCGCGTTTGGCACAGCTGTGCAAAGGGCTTACCAAGCACGTGCAACACGTAGAAACCGAAGACGAGTTGGACGAAAACTTGGTAAAAAAAGCTAAAAAGATTTTTATCACGGCTGGGGCCTCCACCCCCAGCTGGGTGATTGACAGCGTGGTGCACCGCGTAACACACCTGCGCCACCCGATTATACTCAAAGTAATCAACCGGCCCTAAGGAGGGAACCATGAATATCAAACGCATTGGAGTATTAACCGCCGGCGGGGATTGCCCCGGCTTAAATGCAGTGGTACGTGCCGTAGCTAAAAATGCACTGGGGCACGGGATGGAAGTGTTTGGCGTGCGCAACGGTTTTGACGGCCTGGTACGTAACGATATTTTCAAAATTACCAACGAAACCGTCTCCGGCATTTTAACGCTGGGCGGCACTATTTTGGGCACCAGCAATATCGCTAACCCGTTTAAATATACCCTGGCCCCTTTCGGCACGCCCGAAAACCCGCGGGATGTTTCCTCGGTAGCCCTGCACAACTTTAAAGAGCGCGAATTGGATGCACTCATTACCATCGGCGGGGACGGCACGCTGCATATGTCCCAGCAGTTTGTGGAACTGGGCATGCCGATTGTAGCGGTTCCTAAAACGATTGATAACGACCTGGACGCCACGGACCAAACCTTTGGTTTTGACTCGGCCTTGCATATTGCCACCGAGGCGATTGACCGTTTGCACACCACGGCCCAATCCCACCACCGCGTGATGATTGTGGAAACCATGGGGCGCTATGCCGGGTGGATTGCGCTGCGTTCGGCCTTGGCGGGCGGGGGCGACATTGTGCTCATCCCCGAAATTCCGTACAATGACGATGTTATTGTAGAATATATTTTAAACCGCAAACGCCGCGGCAAAACGTTTAGCATTGTGGTGGCGGCCGAAGGCGCCAAGAACGAAAAAGGCGAACTGGCGGTGGCCCGCACCGTGGCCGGCAGCACCGATGCGATCCGCCTGGGCGGCATTGCTTATAAGCTGAGCGATATGATTGAGCAGCGCACGGGCATTGAATCGCGCGCGTGCGTACTGGGGCACACCCAGCGCGGCGGCACACCTACCGCGTTTGACCGCTGGCTTTCTACCCTGTACGGCGCTAAGGCGCTGGATATGGTATTGGAAGGGAAGTTTGGGTATATGGCCTCGTTTAAAAACTTTGGCATGGCCGAAGTAAAAATTGCCGATGCCATTGCCCGCTTAAAACGTGTGGACCCGCACGGCGCCGAAGTGAAAGCCGCCCTGGAAGTGGGCATGAGTTTCGGCTCGGCCCAAATCGGCTAGGAGGACTTTTATGCAAGATAACCAAGACATCATTTACGGCATCCACCCGGTCATGGAAGCGCTCAAAAGCAAAAAGCGCAACGTAACACAGCTCTACGTATCCGACAGCAAAGCCGGGCACCGCACGGTGGAAGAAATCATCCGCCTGGCCAAACGCACCAACGTGCGCATTGACCGTATTGAAAACAAAATTTTGGACCGTTTGACCGGGGGTGCCAACCACCAGGGTATTTTGGCCAAGGTGCAACCCGTAAAACTGATGAAACTTTCCACCGCTATTTACGAGGCGGACGGAAAAAAGGACGAACTGTGGCTGGCTGTGGACGAAATGACCGACCCGCAAAACCTGGGTGCTATTATCCGCAGTGCAGCATGTTTGGGGTTCTCTACGATTATCTTACCTAACCGCCGCACGGTGGGCATTACGCCCGCTGTTTACAAAGTGGCCTGCGGTGCCATTGAAAACGTCAATTTAGTGGAAGTAGCCAATTTGTCCGCCGCAATTACCGACCTGAAAGAAGAAGGCTTTTGGATTTACGGCGCCGATATGGCCGGCAAACCGATTCACAAAGTGCAGTATAATTCCCCCGCCGTGCTGGTGATTGGCTCGGAAGGGTTTGGTATCCGCGAGAAAACCGCCGAAAACTGCGACGAGATTGTTTCTATTGAGCAAAAGCAGCTGGGCGGTGTGGACAGCTTGAATGCGTCGGCCGCGGCGAGTATCATCATGTACGACATGATGAGCAAAATTAAATTAAAATAGACTCGCACACTAACAGTTTCCAAATTTGAGCCCTAAGCCGCCGATTTGCCCACCTCGCGTACTTGCAATGCTGCGCATTGTCTTGCAGACGTACGCCACGGGGCAACATACGGCGGCTTATCATCTCAAATTTGAAAACACGTCCGTCTCTTGCTTTTTGACTGACTAATCTGTCTCAAATCTGACAAATCAGCCTGCTTAAAGATTTACGCGGTGATGTGACAACGGCACTTTATTTCACTTCACATCTGTCGCTGCCGCAAATGCGCGCGCAAGAGCCCTCTTCTTCTACTTCTATACAGGTAATTTCTCCATTAGTAGTATCTATCACTAAAAAATAAGGGCTTGTTTCGTTTTTGATGCGGGCTGCATACCAAGCTGTCCCGTCCGAGTTATCTGTTCCGTAACTCCAATCTTTTGTGTTCACGCAAATGTGAGAAAGTTCATAACACGAGTCAGTCCCCGAAAGGATTTCTCCGGGAAGTTCAATGTCCATATTGGCCAGTAAGTTGTAAGTAGCATCACCCGAGTTCTTTTCGCTTAAACCGCATCTATCACTTCCGGCACCATATTGCAAAATGCACAGTTGATACCCTTTGTAAATGTTACTAAGCATCAGGCGTGCCTCGGCCACACGGGTTTTTTCTACCGCTTTGTTATATTGCGGCAGTGCCACTGCCGCCAAAATGCCGATAATCAGCACCACGACCAAAAGCTCAATAAGCGTAAAGCCGCGGGCCACACACTTCGTCATCCCGCAAGGTTTCTGTGCGGGATATAAGTGTGGGGCCGCCCCTATACCCCGCACAGCGACGCTGCGGGGTGACGAAGGGCGGAGTGTAAAGCCTTTGGGGAATATAGTTATTTTTTGTTGTTTCATAAGTTTTCTCCTGTATTTTTTATTCAATTCTCTGCTTATGAAACCCAACAAAAACGGCTATTATTTACTTGGAGTATTCCCCTACCTCATAAATAGCAGCCGTAGTTTGCCATAAAGGCAAACATTCGACACAAAACAATGGGATTATAAGTTCCATTATTTTATGTCTTATAACGTGCTGTACTTTGGAGGGAATACTCTGCCCTTCGGCACAAGTCCGTCTCTTAAACGGTTCCAAAAACAGATAAAATTGTATTTGTATTTTAGCAAATTTTGCTAAAATATAGCCATGAACTTTGCACGTTCGGTAGCTACGCGTTACTTAACCCGCCGTCAAGGATTGTTTGCCTTTATTACCACGCTAATCGGCGTGGCGGGGGTGTCGGTTGGTGTGGCGGCGCTGATTACCACCCTGTCGGTGATGAACGGCTTTCAAACCGATATTAAGGATAAAGTCATCGGTGCGCAAAGCCATATTTTGGTGTTTGGCCGCATGAGCCCGGAAACCTACCAAAAAAACATAGCCCTTATTGAACAAATCCCCGAGGTTTCCGCCGCAGCACCGCACATTTACGGCCAGGGGATTATCACACACGCGGGCCAAAGTTTGGGCATTATTGTCCGCGGGTTGGACCCGGCGCAAGAACAAAAAATCAATCATTTAGCAGACTCTTTGGTAGAAGGCAGTTTTGAACCCCAAGACTGGGAAGAAAACGCCCCCGCCCCGCTTGTGCTAGGCACGGAACTGGCCATCAATTTAGGGGCCGATATCGGCGACGACGTGGTGCTGATTTCCCCGCAGTCTATTTCTACTTCGGCCGGGATGTTCCCCAAGATGAAAAAGTTTCGCATTAGCGGACTACTCAAGACCGGGTATTACGAGTTTGACAACTCCATTGCCTACACCCTTTTGCCGCACGCCAGCGATTTTTTGGGCCTTAAACAAGGTACCACCGGCGTAGCTGTAAAACTTCACAACATCAACACGGCCGAAAAAGCGGCCGCCAAAATCAGCGAGAAAATCGGTTACCAATACAATGTACGCACGTTCGCACAGCTCAACAGCACCCTCTATGCGGCCTTAAAACTGGAAAAAACCATGATGTTTATTATTTTGTTTTTGATTATCGGCGTAGCTTCCTTAAACATTGCCAGTAACCTTATTTTACTGGGGACCGAAAAACTGCGCGACATTGGCATTATGCGCGCCATTGGCGCCAGCCCCAAAATGATACGCAGCATTTTTATGTGGGAAGCCATGGTGATTGCCACGTTGGGCATTGTGCTGGGGATTTTGCTGGCGTGCCTGCTGTGCTGGATTATTGCCACGTTTGATATTGTGGAACTGCCCGGCGATATTTACTATTTAACCAAGGTCCCTGTGCGCATGCAGCTGTGGGATGTTGTAGCCGTAGTGGGCGGCAGTTACCTGATTTGTTTTGTGGCGGGTTTGTACCCGGCGCTTAAGGCTTCGCGCGTACATCCCACTGACGCGATACGGTACGGTTGATATGATAGAGCTCAAACACCTGACTAAAATATACGGCCAAGGCCAAGAAAATTTATGCGTGCTGGAAGATGTATCGCTGCGGTTTGCGCGCGGGCAGTTTACCGTGCTGTTGGGGCCCAGCGGTTCGGGCAAGAGCACACTACTTAATTTAATTGCCATGCTGGACGTTCCCACCGCCGGTGAAATATGGGTGGACGGCAAAAATGGTACCGCTTTAAAAAAAGAGGCGGCCCGTTCCAAATTGCGCCTTACCAAAATGGGGTTTGTGTTTCAGTTTGACGGGTTATTGCCGGAATTTTCCCTCTTGGAAAATGTAGAGCTGCCCGCGTGGATGCTTGGCAAAGGCAATCCCCAAAAAGCCCAAAAATTATTAGAACGCTTTGGCCTGGGTGAAATGGCGCATAAGCTGCCGGCGGACCTTTCCGGCGGGGAAAAACAGCGCGCCAGTATTGCCCGCGCTTTGCGCAACAACCCGGTGCTGCTGCTGGCCGACGAGCCCACCGGCAATTTGGATGCGCAGCGCAAAGTGCAAGTATTTGAGGATTTTGCGCGTATGAGCCGCGAGGAAGGGCTTACCATTTTAATGGTAACGCACGACGTACACGCCGCTGATTTTGCGCATGCGGTGTTTGAACTGAAAAACCGCAAATTACTCCCCGTTAAATAGGAGGTTGTATATGGAACCTGTCATTGAAACAAATACGGCTTTCGTGTGTATATTCTTGTTGGCACTTGCGTGGTTTTTCCTGCGCAAATATGCCCACAATCCGTTTGAAAAAACGCTGCAACGTGCGGCGGCCGGCAACGCCCAAGCCCAGTACGAAATGGGCCACTTATATTACAGCGGCAAACAGGTAGAGCGCAACTTTGTGCAAGCGTTTAATTGGTTTGATACAGCGGCCAAACAAGGGCATGTGCGCGCACTGATTGCCGTGGCCGGGCTGTATAACGAGGGTAAAGGCTGCGCCCAAAATAAAAAAATGGCGTTTGATTGCTACAAACAGGCCGCTAAAACTGGGGATTTAGAGGCCCGTGTGAATTTGGCCGTGTGCTATTTACAAGGCAGCGGCACGGAGAAAAACGAAGTGCAAGGGGCCGAAATTCTAAAAGCGGCAGCGCAGGATAAAAGCCCGCTGGCGCAAACCTTGCTGGGCGATTTGTACGAGCGCGGTGTAGGCGTAGAACAAAGCGAAAAAGAGGCCGTGCGTTACTACGTAATGGCTGCCAAGCAAGGCGAACCGATTGCGAAAGAAAAATTAGAAAAACGAAAGAAGTAAAACTTTTCTTTCAATTTGCTAGGTAAAAGCTGGTGTTTCACCAGCTTTTTTTGTTATACTGTAAGTACAATTTTATCTGTTTTTGGAACCGTTTAAGAGACGGGTTGCTTTAGTAACATAAAGTTTCAGTAAGTTCAAAAACAGCCAATAAAGGTACAACGCAAAAGGAATTGCAAGCCTGCTGTGTTGTACCGAACGCTTATCGTGTAAGCGATATGCTACGGCTGTTATAAATTGAGGAACTTACTGAACTCAAAAGTATCAGCCGTTTTTGTTGGGTTTCATAAGCAGACAAATTGAACTTAACAGTAAGGAGAGAAAACTTATGAAACAACAAAACATAACCAACAAGTTATTCCCCAAAGGCTTTACGCTCCGCCCCTCGTCACCCCGCAGCGTCGCTGTGCGGGGTATAGGGGCGGCCCCACACTTATATCCCGCACAGAAACCTTGCGGGATGACGAAGTATGTGGCCCGCGGCTTTACGCTTATTGAACTTTTGGTCGTGGTGCTGATTATCGGTATTTTAGCCGCAGTGGCGCTGCCGCAATATAACAAAGCGGTGGAAAAAGCCCGCGTAGCCGAGGCCCGCGTTATGCTTAATGCTATCTACAAAGGGTATCAGTTATGCATTTTACAATACGGCACTGCAAGTGATAAATGTACATTAGATGAAAATGATGCATCCAATGTAAATAACAACCTACTAGCCAATATGGACATTGAACTGCCCGGAGAAATTGTAAACGGTTCAAACGAAACGTGCGCAGACACGGACGGGTACGTTTGCGTTATAACTAAGGATTGGGTCTATGGAGCAGATGCTTCCGATAGTTGGTGGGCTAATAGAATTCAAAATGGAACAAGTCCATACTTTTTAGATTTGGACCTTGAAACAGGTGCTATCACGTGCCGCAATGAGGACGTGGCCGGTTCCTGTGCGCACATTTGCGGCAGCAATAGATGTGAAGTAAAATAACTTGGCCACAAAATTCCCCGCTCTTAGATAAGAGCGGGGATTATTATATTGCTAAGTATTTATTTCGTTACATCTTGTGCGGGTTTTTTGCTCGTTAAAATTGCCCAGCTTAAAACCGCCAAGAGAGCAATCACCACACACCAGCCGACTTTGCCCAAGGGCGTAAAATCGTTGTGATAGTTGACAATAATGGGGGCCACAATCACGGCCACCATGTTGACCACTTTAATAAGTGGGTTTACAGCGGGGCCGGCCGTATCTTTAAGCGGGTCGCCCACCGTATCGCCCACCACACTGGCTTTGTGGCGCTCCGATCCTTTGCCGGTGTTGGCGGCAATGTCGCTAGGTTCGTCCTCCACCACTTTCTTGGCGTTATCCCAGGCACCCCCGGCGTTAGACATAAACACGGCAAGCAGTTGGCCGGAAACGATAATCCCGGCCAAAAATCCGCCCAGGGCTTCCACCCCAAACGTAAGGCCTACAATCACAGGCGAAATAATGCCGAGCAGTGCCAAAATGACGAGCTCCTTTTGTGCGGCAATCGTGGAAATACCCACGGCGCGCGTATAGTCCGGCTTGGCTTTGCCTTCCAGCACTCCGCCTTTAAACTGGCGGCGTACTTCCTGCACAATTAAGGCAGCGGCGCGGCTAACGGCGTTAATCGCGAATGACGAGAACAACCACGGCAGCGCACCGCCAATTAACATACCGACAAACACCACCGGATTGGATACCACAATGCCTACCTCGCTCAGCAAGGTCATAGCCTGTTCTTTGCCGGCGGCCGCCCAGGCATCATTTAACAGGCGCTGTACATTGCTTACATCCACCATGTACGAGGCAAACAACGATACCGCCGCAATGACGGCAGAGCCGATTGCCACGCCTTTGGTAATGGCTTTGGTAGTGTTGCCCACGCCGTCTAAATCCGCCATAATTTGGCGGGCTTTTTTGGTTTCGGCGTCGTCCTGGCCGTGCCAGGCCATTTCGCCAATGCCGTTGGCGTTATCGGCAATCGGGCCGAAGGAGTCCATCGCCACGTTGTTGCCGGTAAGGGTAAGCATGCCAATACCCGTCATGGCCACGCCATAGAGAATAAAGTTAAATTTCTCTACCGGGCTAAGGCCGTCAATGGTGCCAAAAATCACCACGGAGCAGAAAATAGAAGCTGCAATCACAAGCGTCGTCCACACCGCGGATTCAAACCCTACCGCAATGCCGGAAAGAATGGTAGTGGCCGAACCGGTAGCCGTGGACTTCTTAACTTCTTGTACGGGTTTGTTTTCGGTTCCGGTAAAATACTCGGTCAAGCGGTCAATGCTGATCGCCAAAATAATACCGATGGTCGTAGCCGCAAACGGGCGCCACCAACCGCCGGGCACGTTGCCCATATAATAATAGGCCAGCACACCGAAAATAGCTACTGAAATTGCTGCCGAAATGGAGTAGCCCTTGAAAATAGCT
>CAMVRX010000027.1 GCA_947170005.1 uncultured Elusimicrobium sp. | reverse complement strand
TTAACCCAACATCTCACGACACGAGCTGACGACAACCATGCACCACCTGTCTTGAGGTTCCCGAAGGCACTCCCAACTTTCATTAGGATTCCTCAGATGTCAAGGCTTGGTAAGGTTCTTCGCGTTGCGTCGAATTAAACCACATACTCCACCGCTTGTGCGGGTCCCCGTCAATTCCTTTGAGTTTTAACCTTGCGGCCGTACTCCCCAGGCGGATAACTTAATGCGTTAGCGGCGTCACGGAAGGGGTCGATACCTCCCACAACTAGTTATCATCGTTTACGGCTAGGACTACCGGGGTATCTAATCCCGTTTGCTCCCCTAGCTTTCGCACTTGAGCGTCAGTAAAGGCCCAGAGATCCGCCTTCGCCACCGGTGTTCCTCCTAATATCTACGCATTTCACTGCTACACTAGGAATTCCGATCTCCTCTGCCTCACTCAAGAACGCCAGTTTCCGTTGCAGTTTCCGGGTTGAGCCCGGAGATTACACAACAGACTTAACATTCCGCCTACGCGCGCTTTACGCCTAGTAATTCCGAGTAACGCTTGCCACCTACGTCTTACCGCGGCTGCTGGCACGTAGTTAGCCGTGGCTTATTCGTAAGGTACCGTCATTTTTTTCTTCCCTTACAAAAGGAGTTTACAATCCGAGAACCTTCATCCTCCACGCATCGTTGCTGGATCAGGCTTGCGCCCATTGTCCAAAATTCCCCACTGCTGCCTCCCGTAGGAGTAGGGCCCGTGTCTCAGTGCCCTTGTGGCCGGTCGCCCTTTCAGGCCGGCTATCCGTCGTAGCCTTGGTAGTCCGTTACACTGCCAACAAGCTGATAGAATATAAGACCATCTCCAAGCGATAAATCTTTGATAATAAAGTGATGCCACTTCATTATGTTATGGGGTATTAGCAATCCTTTCGGACTGTTATTCCCCACTCGAAGGTAGGTTTCTTATACATTACTCACCCGTCTGCCACTAAACTTAATCTATAGCAAGCTACAAACTAAGTCCCGTTCGACTTGCATGTGTTATGCACGATGCCAGCGTTAACTCTGAGCCAGGATCAAACTCTCCATTAAAATTATTTATCTTTACACTCAAAGAGCGCAAAGACAAACAATCGTTAACAGTGAGCTGTTGACTTTTGACTCTACTTTGTTGAATTAACTTGGTGTCTTATTTTTAAAGTATAAGACTTAACTTAATGAGCTTTGAACTGTTTTGCCTTGCGGCGCTGTCATTTCAAATCGCCCATTCGCACATTGCTGTCAAATTTTCACAGAGCGAAATCTCCCCGTTGCTTTTTTCTGCTTTGAAAAAAGCAAGGAAAATTTATCTTCATCTTCTGGTAGCATTCTCTTGCTACCTAGATAGTATAACAAAAACTTTAGTAATTTGTCAAGCCCTTTTTTTGGCTTATTTTAAAACTACCAAACTGCGGCTTGTCAATCACTACACAACTAGTATAGCATATTTGTTTAAGTTTGTCAAGAACTTTCTTGCAAATCTTGGCAGATGCTTCAAAAACTGCTTGGTTTACTGCAAACGCTTGCCTTATTATATACCGCTTGATTTTTCAAGCCGGTCACGGCCGCGGAGGCCCAAGGGAAAAGGCAAACTATATATTAAGTAATAAGACTAACTTGACCCGCTGGCCTCAGTCCATCGTTTGTACCTTTATATAATGTGTAGGTGATGTTTCGGTGCAGGAAAGTTTTCTGCTTATCAACTTTATTTAAAGATGTTTTGTTACTTGTTTATTAAAAGATCAATTCCAACTACATACATAGTTTAGCAAAAAAGGGGCAGAAAAGTCAAGTACCCTATTTTCTTATTTTTCAAAAACTTGAAAAAGGGAGCTTGTAATTTGTCCGGAAACAAATCCGTTTTTGTTTCCTTATATAACTAGTATAGCAGTTTTTGAGTTCTTTGTCAACACTTATTTTCCCCGTCGGGAAAACAAATTATTTTGACAAATTTTCAAAAGTTGTATGCATTTTTCGCGTTGCGTTTTATGCACCCTGACTGCGCTACTAATTACATATATAATTATAACAAAAACAAAGGGCCTTTACAAGAGGCCCTTTAATCAAAATTTTAAAAACACTAGAAAAAACTCTTTGCTATTTCTTTTTCATACATTTCCTCATTTTATTACTGTTTGGTTATAAGGTATCATATTCCATCGTCTACTAATAGGAATCCCAACCCTTCAAGGCTGTGACATATCTTTCGTCCTTCATCTGATAATTGAGTCATACAAAATTGGTACCATTGGTCAGGAACAGCGTCAGGTATAACGTTTATACCTTGTCCTTCAGCTACTCGCATTATGGATAAGTAGTAAGTTCCTTCTTTTCCATAAACTCCATATTCACAACCATAGCTATTGCATTTTTTAATTTCTTCATCGGGAAAATGCTTTAATTCCGGTATATCTATACTTGCAAAATCAGCATATTCTATAGAGGAACTGGGATATCCGCCATTTTCTAACAAATAGGCATCCGCACTTTTTCTAAATGCATTAAATGCGGGTAATACTTCTGCAGCCACGCGTGCTCTCTCCACTGCTTTTTGATATTGCGGCAACGCCACCGTCGCCAAAATACCAATGATTAACACAACTACCAACAGTTCAATGAGCGTGAAACCCCGCCGGGTATTTCTTGTTTCCATGTGTACGTCCTCCGTTTATTTATTTCAATTTCCGCTGCTCCGGAAACGCACCCAAAAAGAAACGGCCCTTGCATGCACAGGATAGTAATGGACTATACACACAACAGCCGTAGCTTACCGTAAAACGATAAACATTAAGCACAAAACAACCGGGTAATTAATCCGTTTGTTTTATGCCTAAGGCAGTTGTTTTTGGCATTACTATCCCCTAAAATTAGGTTCCGCGTTTCTTAAACGCTTCCAAAAACAGGAAAAATTGTTTTCACTACTTTAACATTGTAACATAATTCCAAAACATTTTGAAATATATTAAGCCCCGCCAAAAATCCGGCGGGGCTCAAAAAATTGGAGTTACACTTTTTATGCTTCTTCCGTCAAACGGTGAAGGGTTGTTTCCACGCCATTATCCGCGCTTTGAAAAGCAGCTTGCGTTTCGTGCGAACCGGCCTGCTGTGCCTGCTGCACACTGCTTTGGTTCACGGAAATATGCGTGTATAATTTGCGGATAGACGGATAAATTTTCTTAAACGCAGCCACAATGCGCGGGTCAAACGCGTGGCCGGCCTGGCTTAAAATATATTCGTAGGCTTGCTCGGTTTTCCACGCATCTTTGTATACGCGGAACTGGCACAACGCATCAAACACATCGGCCACGGTTACAATGCGCGCTTCCAGCGGGATCTCTTCCCCTTTTAAGCCGTTGGGGTAGCCCGAACCGTTCCATTTTTCGTGGTGATACAAACTCATTTTGTGGGCAATTTTTAACACCTTGGAGTGTGCCCCTTCCAAAATACGCCCGCCGTAAATGGTGTGCGATTTCATAATCTCAAATTCTTCGGGTGTCAGTTTGCCGGGCTTTAACAAAATGTTATCAGCCAGTGCTACTTTGCCAATATCGTGCAGCGGGCTGGCGTTTTTAATCAGTTCGGAATCTTTGGTACTCATGCCCAACGCGCGCGCCAACAAATAAGAAATAATGCTGATGTTTTTTAAATGGGCACGGGTATCTTGCTGGTCGCGGTATTCGGCGGTAACGGCCAGGCGGTAAATGGTTTCCAGCTGCGCCACATGCACGTCCTGGTACAGCTTGGCAATTTCAATGGAGCTGCCCGCCAGCGTAGCCAGCAGCGTTAAAAGCCCCTCGTCATTTTTATCAAACGGCAATCCGTCCGAACGGTTCACCACCGCAAACACGCCCAGCACTTTGCCGGAATTGTTCTTTAACGGAACGGCCAAGAGGGTATGGGTGCGGTAATCGGTTACCATATCCACATCCATGGAAAACCGCGGGTCTTCGTAGGCGTTGGGTAAATTAAGCACTTCGCCGCTGCGCGCCACGATAGAAATTGCATTGTTCCCATCCAACGGCAGGCGGATTTCGGTATGTTCCAACCCGGCGCCGCGGGCAATTTTGGACCACAGCTCGTTTTTTTCAATATCTTTTAGGTAAATGGTACAGCGGCCCACATCCAGCATGGTAGTAATTTGGTGGGCAATAATATCGAGGAGTTTATCCAGCCGTATTTCGCCCGACGTGCGGGTGCCAAACTCCACCAGGAGTTTGAGTTTCTGCTCGGCGGTTAATTTATTGCCTTGTTGAAAATACTGCATAACCCTTACCCGTTTAATCTGGCTATATGTTCCGCGCGCGCGGCCGGATAAAACCGGCGCAGCGCAAGGTCTAATTCCAGGGCAGCCAGGCCGCTTAGCACAAACACCGTTTGCACTTGGTGTTTGGCCAGGGTGCGCACCGCCTCCAACTCGTACGCGGGCGCGCACGTGTCTTTTACAAAGCCATACCCCGCAGGCACAGCCTGCGCATGTGTATACCCACACTGTACAAAATTTTTCTTAAAAAGTGTATGCAATATTTGCCCGGCCTGTATTTGTGCGGGGCTGTCATCTGCCAACAGCGCGCTGCTCATCATAAAAACGGGTTTGGCAAATGCACCCGCCTGCGCCGGTTTTTTAGGCAGCACATCGCAAACAAACCGCACACAATCGGCAAAGTGCTGTGCTTTTTGCACCCACGTAGGGAACCCTTCAAACAGCTGTGGCACCTGCTTAAAAAAATTATATACGTCTATACTATCGCTAAGCAGCGGCAGTTTCCCGTTGCCGGTTTGGCTGTGGCGGATAATCAGCCCGCGCACTATTTTGCGCGCGCGTGCCAAGTCCCCGTAAACATATTCAAATAGTCCGCTGGCCGTATTTTTCCATACACACACCCGGTGTTTTTTGGCGGCTGTGTCGTACACGCTGCGGGCCAAATCGGGTAGTATAAACTGGGCTTCCAAAGACGGCAAATAAATACGAGTCGGGCGCGTTTTGTCTTGCGGCATAAAGGGTTTTTGCCGGCGCGAAGGAAGCAACTCACACACGTGTTTGACCCAGCCAAACCCGGGGAGTACACCTATAAAGGGCAACACTTTCACCCGGTGCAGCCAAAGCCCGCACCGCACCCCCCATTCAAATAACCACGGCGCAGTTTGCCGCAAGCGCAACCCCACAAACAACGTCCGCGGCAACAAGCAAGCCCGCAACCGCCGCCGAAATTCCAGCATATGTTGTGCCGTAGGGATTTGCCCCGGGCACGCGCGGCTACACCGGCCGCACAACGTACAAGAAGTAATCAGTTTGACTAGTTCGCGGCGGTTGCGGGCATTATTTTTTAGTTTCCCTTCCAAAAACAACCGAAACGCCTGATTGCGCCCGCGGGGGGAAGTGGCCTCCTTCGGCTGCGCCGCATAAGACGGGCAAACCGGCGAACACATCCCGCAGCGGTTGCAAAAACAAACCGAATCGTATACGCTGCGCACTCCTAAGGGCGTGTGAAGAGCCGCCAGCTTCCCGGTTTTATTTTTCCTCATACTTTCCCGCCCCACGCTTGCAACAAACGTGTTTGTATGAGATTAGGAACCATCGCCACAAAGGCACGCGGCGCAGGCACTTTCGGCGCAGCGGCAAACACTTTAAACGTAAGTTGTGTAACTAGCCCCAACTTCCCTTGGGACCCGGCCCATAACCGCGTGAGCGGATATCCGGCGGCGTTTTTCATTACTTTGCCGCCATAGCGTGCATAGGTACCATCGGGCAACAACGCCTCTACTCCCAGCACATGCGCGTAAAATTGCGGCAACACGCCCGAGCAAAACAGCCCCCCCAGCGTTCCTTCCCCCGCCGGCAGCAAGCTATATACCCCGGCCTTTTTCAAGGCGGCCGCCAGCACGTTTAAATGCACCCCGGCCTGGGCCGTTACGGTATAATTGGCTTTGTCTATTTCCACAATTTGGTTGAGTGAAACGGACGACAACACGTGCACATGTTTGGTTTTCAACCGGCTATTACTGCCCGCAATTTGAAAAGCAATCTTTTCTTTTTTCCACGCAAGCATTTGCTGGCGCAGCACTTCCACCTGTGGCAAAAGCGGGTGCGCCACGCGGGCCTTTTCGCTAAACCGGCACGGTAAAATTTTTAAAGGATTGGCTAAATTTTTAGGGTCCAACGCGTGTTTTATTTTTTGCATAACGCCCAATGTATCAACGTCATACTGGTAAGCCATCACGGCCCGTTTTTCCACCCCTACACCATGCTCGCCCGATAAGGTTCCCTGTTGCTCCACACAGGCTTTTAACACTTCTTGCAGCGCGCGGGCGGCTAGCCGGGTTTGCAGTTTATTGCGCTCGTCAAACAACAAGTGCGGATGAAAATTCCCGTCCCCCGCATGGAACAAAAGCCCGGCACACAAATTATTTTCTTTTAAAATTTGCTGTACCCGCTGCAAGGTTTGCGGCAAGCGGCTGCGCGGCACGGTGCCGTCCCCTACTAGTACATTGGGGGCCAAACGCGCCATGGCCGCAAACGCACTGCGCCGCCCGCGCCAAAGTTCTTCCCGCTCCTCTTTTGTTTTGGCAAACGAAAAATGCAACGCCTGATGCGCCCGGCAAATCTCTTCCAACACGCGCTGTTCTTTTTTAATTTGCGCAGGAGTGCCGTCCAACTCCAAAATCAGCAACGCTTCGGCCTGCGTGGGATACCCCGCATGGGCAAATTCTTCCACGGCTTGCAATGTCGTTTTATCCATGGCTTCCACGCAGCGCGGCACCACCCCGCACGCCGCCAAATCGCTCACCGCCTCCACACTGTCTTGCAAAGACGGAAACGTCACTAAAAAAGTTTGGATATGTTTGGCCACCGGCAAAATCCGCACGGTAAGCTGGGTAATAACCCCCAGGGTGCCTTCGCTGCCTGCCAGCAGCCCCACCCAGTCCGGCCCCATTTGCGTGCGCGATAAAAACACTTCTTCCCCGTCGGGCAGTACCCCTTGCACGGCTAGCACGTGGTCCAAAGTGCCGCCGTATTTCATACATCGTGCGCCGCTGGCATTTTGGGCTAAATTGCCGCCCAGGGTGCACGCTTGCGTACTGGCCGGATCCGGTGCGTAAAAGTACCCCAGCGGAGCCAGTGCGGCTTGTAAGTCCCCGGTAATCACACCGGGTTCCACCACGGCAAACCCTTCGCGGGTATTGATTTGTAAAATGCGGTTTAACGCCGTTAGATTTAAAATCACTCCGCCTTTAAGCGCGCTGCAACTGCCGGCGTGATTGGTGGCACTGGCCCGCGGCACAAACGGGATGCTGTGCTTGGCCAGTACGCGCAGCACCGGGGCCACTTGCGCAGCACAAGTAATCAGCACCACGCCGTCGGGCCGGGTACGCGAGAGTGAACAATCATACGCATAGAGTGATAAAGACACTTCGTCCGTGCGTACATTTTCTATTCCCACCAAACGGGACAATTCTTGGATAACTTGCGGCGTTAATTTCATAGTATTTGCTATACTATATTATAGTATTTCAAGGTTTCTTATGCAGAAAACAACGCGCAAACTGATCGCCGTGGGCGATGTACACGGCCACTGGGAAGGACTGGTAAAAATCCTACGCCGCGCCAAACTAATTGACGCAAACCACAACTGGTGCGGCGGCCACAACCGGCTGGTACAAATCGGCGATATTTTGGACCGCGGACCCTTTTCACTTAAAGTAGACGCTTTGCTGGATAAACTGCAACCGCAAGCCGAGGCCGACGGTGGGGAAGTGGTGCGTTTAGTCGGCAACCACGAGCTGGAACTGATGATGGAGAATTATTTAATCTCCGAATTTCAACGCCCGCAGGCCGAGCAAATCCGCGAAAAAATGATCGGCCAAGTATTAAGCGGCAATTTAAAAGCTGCCTATGCTTACAAAGGCTTTTTGTTTACACACGCCGGGGTAACCCGCAAACTTTTGCGCATTTTTAAATTGCAGTTAGATGACCTCAACGCCGCCAATTTGGCTATGCTTATGAATATGATTTTTAAAGAATCCATTACGCATTCTTTTTTCAAACATCCTATTTTTAACATCAGTATCAGCCGCCACGGGCCGGACCGCTTTGGCGGGATTTTTTGGGAAGATTTGGTAGATTTAATTACTTCTTACCCGCAGGGAAGCCCCGTGTGGCAAGTATTTGGCCACACCCCGGTAGAAAATGTAACCATTGACCGGGTGATGAATATGATTGCCCTGGACGTAGGCCTGCACAACAAACTGCAATACCTGGAAATTAACAACCAGGGCGTACCCACCATTGTCAACGGATAGTTTGAAAGACTCCCATAACTGGGAGTCTTTCAAAAGTTTAGTTGGAATAACAAGTATTACCGCTGCAATCAGGAAACCCGATTGCACTGCAAAAAGAGAGATTCCCCCGGCACTTTAAACCTGTATCACTTAATGATCTATCAAGGTCTCCTTCTATACTTGCTCCATTCATAAAATTGGATAAAGGGGTTGCATAAAAATAAACCCCATCATCCGTTTCATATTGCCAATCTTTGGTATTAAAACATACCCCGCCGTTAGCACAATCCTCATCGGTAATCGGGGCCGGTGCATCAAAGTTCATAAACCACGCAGGCGTATCACATTCATCCCCTCTGCTTTCCAAACGGCACATTTCTCGTTCTTGATGCAGATTTCGAAACATCAATTTAACCTCGGCCACACGCGCCTTTACTACCGCTTTTTGGTATTGCGGCACCGCTACCGCGGCCAATATGCCAATAATTAACACTACTACCAACAGTTCAATAAGCGTGAAACCCCGGGCCACACACTTCGTCCTCCCGCAGGCCTGTAGTGCGGGATATAAGTGTGGGGCCGCCCCTATATTGCGCACAGAAACACTGCAGCGTGACGAGGAGCGGGAGTTGTGTGTCATAACAATTTTTACATTTCTATTTTTCATTTTATTTTTCCTTTCTATAGGTCGGGCCCGGGCAACAAAAACGGCCGCCATACCGGGCCTGTACCACCAAACCCCATATCACAGCCGTAGCTTGCCGTCCTTGCGGACGGCAAACACTCGGCACAAGAAACGGGTTTGCAAGCCGTTACCTTGTGCCTAATCGGCTGTTTTTGGTGTGGTACAGCGCTTTGTTAAAAGCGTGTCGCGTTTAAAAACGCAAGTCCAAAAACAGTTTCAAATTTTTTATTTAGCGCCTATGCGCCCCGGTAGAACCTCCTAATCAAATAAGTCAAAGTTATTTTAATACTTCTTGAATAATTTTTTCAGCTTGCCGGTCCATTTCCGCGCGGTCCTTGGGGTCGTGGTCGTCCATGCCCGACAAATGCAGCGCCCCGTGCGTCACGTACATCAGCATTTCTTGCAAAATGGTATGTCCAAAGTTTTTGGCATTTTTGCGCGCCACAGGGTAGCACACAAAAATATCGCCAAACCCCCACGCTTCGCCGGGCGGCAACACGGGCGGCCGCTCGTTAGGAAACGAAATCACATCCGTCACGTAGTTATGCCCCAAATACTGTTTATTCACACGCAAAATTTCCCGCTCGCCCACAAAAATCACATTGACTTCTATATTTTGCCGCGCCAATTTTTTAAGTCCCTTTCCCAGCGCGCGCACATACAGCCCCGTGCGGCGCAGATACTTGGGAACATCGGTATTATAAAACACGTGTGCTTGCATTAAAATTTATTCTTCCCGCGCGGGATGACAATAATGCCCGATGGGTCAATATAATATTTTTGCGAATCTTTTTCCAAATCTAGGCCGATGGTCTGCTTGGGCGCAATGGTGTTAAAGCGGTCCATAATTACCTTTTTAAGTTTGCACCCCGCTTTAATTTCGCAGTTATCCATAATCACGCAGCCTTCCAGCTCGGCTCCTTCACCAATTACTACGCTGTCGCTAATGACGCAATTTTTGATTTTGGCTTTGGGGCTAATCACACACCCGCCGCCAATCATACAGTTGGTTACGCTACCGCCTAAAAACTGGGTGGGCGGCACGCGGTGCAACGTCGTGCTGATCGGCCAACGGGGGTTATTTAAATCCAATTTGGGTTTCGGCCCCAACAAATCCATATTCGTCTGCCAGAACGATTCAATCGTCCCCACATCACGCCAATATCCGGGCTCCTCATAGGACTTAGCACCGGGCAATTTTTGGCTTTGGAAGTTATACGCATATGTGCGGTAATCGGTCAAAATTTTAGGCAAAATATGCTTGCCAAAGTCCAAGGCGGGCGTATCGGCAAACCGTTTTTGGAGCACCTGAAAAAGCGTATCGGTATTAAAAATATAGTTGCCCATCGAGGCGTAGGCATGTTTCGGGTCGCCGGGGATGCACTGGGGCTTGGCGGGTTTCTCGGTAAACTCCACAATGCGCCCGTCGCTGTTCGTACCCAGCACGCCAAACGCCGTAGCGGCTTGCAACGGCACGGTATTGGCAGCCACAGTTACGTCGGCCTTGCGGGCCACGTGAAAATCAATCATCTGCCGCACGTCCATGCGGTAGATATGGTCCGCGCCAAAAATCGCCACTAAATCCGGTGCAAAGTCTTTGACTAAATTGATATTTTGGCGCACACAATCGGCGGTACCGCGGTACCAAATCTCGCCTAAGCGCATTTGCGGGGGAACGCACGTTAAAAAGTGGTCGGGCACAATCCCTTCGGTGCGCCACGTAGTACGCAAATACTCAATCAAACTTTGCGACAAATACTGCACCAACACATAAGACGAAAAAATGCCCGAGTTAATAAAGTTGGACAGTACAAAATCCACAATGCGGTATTTCCCGCCAAACGGCACGGACGGTTTGGAACGGTCTTTGGTCAGCGGATACAGCCGTTCGCCCTTGCCGCCGGCCATAATCATACCCAGCACTCTCATAGTTTTCCCCCGTTACTCCTGCTTACGCCGCGCCCAGCGGAAGTTGCTTATTGAGCGCTTCAAATGCTTCCCACGCCCACGGCATTTTTTCTTGTACAATCTTGGCAATTACGTCGGCATACACGCGGATTTCATACTGCGCGTGCGCGTCGGTACGCAAGCACAAAAAGTTAAACAAACTGCGTGCGTTTACACTCCAATAAAACTGCGTATATTGGCACACCGGCAGCACGCCGCGGGCCATTTCGCGCGCTACGCCGGCTTCAATGAGTTTATGATATGCCGCGTAAGAAGCCTCAATGCTCTGTTCATAAATTTTATGCAAAGCGGCTTGATCCAAGCTGGCAGTGCTGACGGAACCTTGTTTGTTTTTGGTATCTTGCCCGCGGAAGGTATCGGGGATGTAAAATTCGTCTTTTACCTCGGTATAGCGGGCGCTGACCTCGTTATAAGATCCCCAGCGGTGACGCATCCATTGGCGCGCCACATAAATGGGGCAACAAATATGAAATTGAAAATAACAATGTTCAAACGGCGTATGGTGCGCATGTTCCATCA
>CAMVRX010000026.1 GCA_947170005.1 uncultured Elusimicrobium sp. | reverse complement strand
GCTTCGGGGCACTTACCCACCAAACTAGGCTAGATTTTGAAAAATCATCTTATCCGCTACTTTACCTTGTACTTGGGGAAATAGGATGTTTTAGCGCTCGTCGTCTATTTCCATGTTCAAACTTTGGCAGATTTTGTAGCCGAAGTCGGTCCAGGCAGAACAGAAGCCTGTACTAGAGTCATATGAAGGAAACTCGGTAATACTATAATCCATATCGGAAGAACAGCCTGTACATTCTTCGTTGGGTATGCATCTATAAGCCATTAATTGATCCGGTGTAAAAAAATAGACAAAGTCCTTGGTACAATAATAGAAGTGATCGGTTTGTTTCGTCTGATACTTCACAAACCCGGTTCCACCGGTTAATTCCACAACATTTTGTGGGTGTTTAAGAATAGAGGGATCCTCTAAGTGTGCCACTTCGTAAGCCCTTTTGGTGTGTTGTAAATTGATAAGGGCTTCGACAGTTCGGCTTTTCTCTACGGCTTTTTGGTATTGCGGAACGGCTACGGCAGCGAGGATGCCAATAATCAGCACAACGACTAACAGCTCAATGAGGGTAAAGCCTTTGGCTGCCCCCTCACCAACCTTGCGGGCACCCTCTCCTTCCAGGGGCGAGGTAATCAAAGGACTTCTTTTTACAACTACATTTTTGTTTTGCATACGTATTTCTCCTTAGGTTTATTTTCAATTCATCTGCCTTGGAGAATGTATGCAAAAACGGCCATTACAGCCGGACTGAAAAGAGGTCGCCCGAAAAGCAACAGCCGCGGTTTGTTATCTTTACGCATAACAAACACTCGACACAATATCACACGGGGATCAACCATGTAATACTGCGTCTTAAACGACTGTTTTTGGCCTCTTTTCAAACTTTTATAAGTTGACTGTACCTTGCGTACAATTCCAAAAACAGATTAAATTGTATCTACATTATAACAAAATTTTTAGGGTTTTTTAGAATTAGATTTCATTAAAGTTAATACTTCCGTGAAATCTTTGCGGGTTTTTTTAGCCAAATAGGGGTACGCATCTTTTTGTTCCACGCGGGGCCAGTCGCTGCCCAGGGTTTCTTGGATAAAATCAACCAGGCTTTTGTTAAAGACCGGGAACATAAACAAATCTTCATGTTTGATTTTTTGTTTGCCGCGGTATACATCGGCCCCAACATAGGCAGAAATAATGCCGATCAGCTCGCCGGTGTTGGTCATCACGCCCGAGCCGCTCATCCCCGGGCGGATGCCAAAATTGTCGGTATAGGCATAGCCCAAATCCTTTACGTAATATACCGGGTGGGGATTGAGTTTAACATCCCGCTTGCCGTTAAAAATAGAAATGACCGATACCTTGCGGTCTAGCATGTAGTTGGCGTTGTCAAACACAGCAATAGGCGGCAGCTGCGGACTGAGTACGTGATGGTATTTGGCGCGTGTGCGCGGGTTGCGGGCCAGCCAGGCTTCAAACTGGGCTTGGCTGAGCGCGGTGTTAGGGGTTTTGCCGGTTTTGCGGCGGTAATAAATTTTAGGAGCGCGGTTGAAATCTAAGCGGATCAGCGCAAAATCGTTTTGGACAAGCTGCCCGGGTTTGTAGCCGGGGTGGATAAAAACTACCGGATTTTTAGCAGTATGTTGGGTTTGGGCCAGGACGGAAACGGGGGCTTCCAATAAGTCCATTTGCAAAGAGCAAGCCTCTTGGCACAGCTCCTGCACGCAGTGGGCAGCGGTGGCAAACCAGCGCGGCGCAATGCGCGTAGCTTGGCATTTGGAGTCCTTTTTGCCGTCGGCAGAAATGTAATATTCAAACGTATGGTAAAAATCTTCTTTTTGGGTGTGTTTGGTTTCGTCCGTTACGCTCATCACGTTTACTTCGGCCCACGCAAACGGAGCGGCTAAACAAAGAAGGAACAGAACCCCGCGTTTCATTTTTGGGTTCCCCGGGGAAAAAGAATGCACGCATCAAACCCGCTGCGGGTGCGGAAAACCGGGTCTTTATCCGTCCAGCGCAGGACGGTGAGTTTGTTGCCGTATGCCTGGGTAAAAGGCTCCTGGCTCATGACAAACCCAAAGGGCATATCGGTACCCAGGGTGCGTGATTCCAACTGGAGGACAAAATTTTGCGGGGACGGATTGGAGAGGGAGAACGGGGCACGGTAATGAGAGTGCATGCTGCCGGTGTAAATAAATAGCACCGCTTCGGGATTGCGGGCGGCCACGGCACTGATGATTTGCCGCCAGTGGGCGTTGCGCTCTTGCATGCCGTAGACGGATTGGGCCTGGCTTTCGGACGGGGTGATTAGGGTTTCATGTTCTTTTACATAGGCCACATTTTCCAGGCCGATGATGTCAATGCCGCGTTTGATAAATTTAGTAAAGAAGGTAAAATCATCGTCGTGGCGGCGCAGCGGCATTTCCCAGCGGCTGACGGGTTGGCCGGGTTGTTGCCAGGGGAAAAGACGGTCGGACACAAATTCGGTTAAGATGATAATTTTACGGCGGGGGTAGCGTTGCTGGTATTGAAAAATCATTTGCTCAAAGGCTTGGTAAATGGCGGGGGTGTTGTGTTCTTCGCCTACGAAAATTTTGCGGGCTTGGGCCGGAATGAGGGCGGCGTAATCCATCTCTTGCGGGGCGATGCGTTTTACTTCCAGCGATTTTGCAATGGATGTGTGCATATCCTGTAAAAAATTGACGTCCTTTTCTATCGTTTCAAACCAACGCAAGGCCATTTTGTCGTTTTTAAAGGCAAATAGTGCATCGCGTGCGGGGAGTTGTGCGGCCGGCGCGCTGACGGTGGCCATGCCTTGAAAAGGCAACGTTTGGGCAGAGCTGAAATAGGCCTCGCGGTTGGCTTGGGCCAGGCGGGCGGCGTGAGAGGCTTGGAAAATGGCCCGGTCCATTTGCGCGGCTACGGTACGCTGCAGAGCCGCTTGCGGCAGCACGAGTGTTTTGGCTGTATTGGGCCCCATGTGCAGCAGCGGCTGAGCTGCAGCCGGAAGGCTAAGCATGGTTACAAATAACAGCATAAAAAAACGAAATAGAGGCATTACCCTTATTGTAACAAGAAACCCACAAAAAGGCAAACGGTTCAAAATTTTGCTACAATGTAGGTACAATTTTATCTGTTTTTGGAAGCGTTTTAGAAACGCAGCGCCCGCAAGGGCATTGAAGAGTCCAACGACAGTCGTTATAGGTACAAAATAAAGGAACTTATAATCCCTTTGTTTTGTGCCGAATGTTTCCTGTGTAACGGGAGACTACGGCTGGTATATTGGGGTTACTCTTCAAGCTCATGTGTATCAGCCGTTTTTGCGTGCGTTTTTCCCAAGGGCAGAGGAATTGAAAATAAAAAATAGGAGAAAATACGTATGCAAAAAGAAAATGTAGTTGTAACTTATAATACCCCCTCACCTGCCCTAACGGGCATCCTCTCCCTCAAGGGGAGAGGTGGACAAGTTGTTTCCTTCGCCCCTGTGAGGGAGAAGGTGGGCGGAGCCCGGATGAGGGGGAACCTTGGCGGGTTCACGCTCATTGAGCTGTTGGTTGTGGTGCTGATTATTGGCATATTAGCCGCAGTTGCCCTGCCGCAATATAACAAAGCGGTGCTTAAAGCACGTTTTGCGGAAATAGAAACCAATTTGCATACGCTGGCACAAGCACAAGAATTATATTATTTGGCACATGGGGAATATGCTACGGATATAGAGGACTTGGATGTTGAAGTGCCGGAATGTAAATGTTTGCCGGGAGAAAGCGAATGGATTTCGTGTCGATATGGTTGGCAAGATAACAAAATTGGGTATATAATTCGTTTGCCATATACTTCATATCCAAAATTTTTTATTCCTTTTCGAGATACATTTTGTTGGAGAAAAATTCCAGATGTAAAAAGAGGAATATATTCCAACGGTGCGTATGAAAAACTTGGGTTTACACTAGACCACGATTGCGGAAATTTTAAAAGGCCTTAATACGAATACAAAACAGGGGGCAATTTTTACCCCCTGTTCCAAAACTAACATACATTATTTTACTTCTTTCCTTCGCGTCTTGCCTTGCGCTTGGCGAGACGTTCAGCTTTAGTTTCGCGGCGTTTGTAGCCGGCATGCTGCGGCGACTTAGGGGCTTCCTCGTCAAAATCGCCGTTCCATTCAAACTCTTTGCCGCCCACGACCAGCAAATCCCCGTCTTGTACGCCTTGTTTTAAGAGGGCTTTTTCCAGCCCGATTTTTTTGAAAATGCCTTTGAGGCGCGTAACGGCTTCAGGCTGGGTAAAATTGGTCATGGCGATAAATTCTTCCACTTTTTTGCCGGTAATATGCACCACGCCCTCGTCGTCACGCGTGATGGTGAAAATCGGCTCCACTTTGTGCACCACGGGTTTTTCTTCTTCCAAGTTAATTTGTTCTACCGGAGTGGCGGACAAAATTTTCACCACTTCGTCCAACACTTCTTTTACACCTTGGCCCGTGGCGGCGGAAATTAAAAAGACTTTGTGTTTTTTGAATTTTTTGGAAATTGCTTTATAGACTTTTTCCGCGCCGGGCAAATCGGCCTTATTTACAGCAATAATGCGCGGTTTTTCAAAGAGTTTTTTATTGAAATTTTTGAGTTCTTTTTCAATGACTTTTACGCTTTGCTCGGCGGATAGCCCGTCAAAACCGTCCGGGTCCACCAGGTGCAAGAGAACGCGTGTACGCTCAATGTGTTTTAAGAATTGGATGCCTAAGCCCTTGCCTTCGCTGGCGCCTTCAATGATGCCGGGGATATCGGCCGTGGCAAAGCTGAGCCCTTGGTGCAAAGTAATGCCTAGGTTGGGGTTTAACGTCGTAAAAGCGTAGTCCGCAATGCGCGGGCGCGCGGCAGAAATGCGGCTTAAAAATGTGCTTTTCCCGGCGTTGGGGAAACCCACTAAGCCCAAATCCGCCAAAATTTTAAGCTCTAAAATCAGCGTAACTTCCTGGCCGGGCAGGCCGTTTTCGGCGATGTGCGGGGCGGTGTTTTGTTGGGTCTTAAACGACTGGTTGCCGCGGCCGCCCGCGCCGCCTTTGGCGACGGTAAACTCCTGGCCGGGCTGGGTCATATCCACTAAAAATTCGCCTTCTAACGTGCGCACAATGGTGCCGCAAGGGACGTAGACGTAGCGGTTTTCGCCCGCGCGGCCGGTTTTGTTGTACGAGCCGCCTTTTTCGCCGTTAGGGGCATCAATATGCGGGTGGTAGGCCAGTTCCAAGAGCGTGGTTAAATTGGGCTCGGCTTTTAAAATCACGTCGCCGCCGCGCCCGCCGCAGCCGCCGTTGGGGCCGCCAAATTCAATGAATTTTTCGCGCCGGAACGACAAGCACCCGTCCCCGCCTTTGCCGGCGGTAACGTAAATTTTAACACGGTCTAAGAAACTGCCTGATTGCATAAAATTTGGTCCTTTTGTTGGCAAAAAAAGCGGCAGGGTATTCCCCGCCGCCTTAGTTTGCCAAAGGTTTATTTATCCGCTTTTTTGGCAGCCGGTTTAGCGGCAGCTTTTTTGGCGGGCGCCTTTTTTTCGGCCTTTACGGCCGGTTTGGCAGCAGCCTTGGGGGCTGCGGCTTTTTTGGCAGGCGCAGGTTTTTCCGCAACTTTGGGGTACACGGAAATTTGTTGTTTGCCTCTGCGGACCCATTCAAAGGTCACAATGCCGCTTACGCGGGCGAAGAGGCTGTCGTCGCTAGAGCGGGACACGTTGGTTCCGGGCAGGAACTTGGTGCCGCGTTGGCGCACGATGATTTCCCCAGCGTTTACAAACTGGGAGCCATAGCGTTTAATGCCTAAACGTTGGCCGTGGCTGTCTCTTCCGTTAGAGGAAGAACCTTGAGCTTTTGTATGTGCCATTGTTTATCTCCCAATTTATAACTGGATATCCGTGATTTTAATTTGCGTTAAGTTTTGTCTATGGCCCTGGGTGCGTTCGTACCCTTTTTTGGGGCGGCGTTTATAGACAATCACTTTTTGACCTCTCAAGTGTTTGACCACCTGAGCGGTGACCTTGGCAGCCTTGGCTGCTTTGGTATCTGCTGAGGTACCTTCTTCGTTAGCGGCCCAGAGAACTTTAAGTTCTACGGTGTCTCCCGCTTTCGCGTCCAGCTTTTCAACCTGCAGATCTTGACCGGGTTTTACCCAGTACTGTTTTCCACCAGTTTCAATAATTGCGTACATAAGTTTATTTCCGCTAGCAGGCACGCTTTTAATCAGCGGGCCCTTTAGCTATTATATTATAGCATATTTTATTTGCCAAATAAATCTTTGAGAAAACTCTTTTTGCCGCCCGTTTCGGCTGCCAGGGCTTCCAGCAGCTCTTTTTGCTTGGCGGTGGGTTTTTTTAAGACTTCAATTTTGACGTTGATTAAGAGATCGCCAAAGCCTTTTTTGCCCAGGCGCGGCATGCCGTTGCCTTGTACTTTTAGCACTTCGCCAAAGTCGGTCCCTTTGGGGATGGTGACTTCCATTTCTTTGCCCTCAATGGTGGGGACTTTGATAGTGCCGCCCAGTACAGCTTGCGGGTACGTGATGGGAGCATCGATAACGAGGTTGTCGCCGTCGCGGCGGAAAATTTTATGTTCTTTAACGTGTACTTCTACGTATAAGTCGCCAAAACCGCCACCGTTTTCGCCAATGTCCCCGCCGTTGGAAACGCGCAGCGTAACGCCGGTGCGTACGCCGGAGGGAACTTTAACCGTGATTTTTTCTTTCACGCGTTTGTGGCCGGTGCCGCGGCACTGCGGGCACGGTTTTTCTACAACGGTGCCTTTGCCGCCGCAATCGGGGCAGATTTGGCGCATGCTGAAAAATCCTTGGGAGTAGGTTACCTGGCCCGAACCGTTGCACGAGCGGCACGTCTTGCGGGCACTGCCCGGCGCGGCGCCGGATCCGTCGCACGCTTGGCAATTATCCAAGCGGGTGTAATCCACCGGAACGTCTTTGCCGCTAAATGCTTCTTCCAAGGTTAAAGTAACGTCCAATTTCAAATCTTCGCCGCGGGTAGCACGCGGGGTGCGGTTGCGCGCGCCGCCAAAACCGCCGCCGAATAAATCGCCAAAGACGGAGCCGAAAATATCGTTAATATCCCCAAACCCGCTGGCATTAAAACCGCCAAAGCCGCCGGCGCCGTTTACGCCTTCGTGGCCGTACTGGTCATACATTTGTTTTTTTTGCGGGTCCGAAAGGACGGAGAAGGCCTCGTTTACTTTTTTAAATTGTTCCTCGGCCTGTTTGTTGCCGGGGTTGCGGTCCGGGTGGAACTTCATGGCCTGTTTGCGGAAGGCCGATTTAATTTCTCCCTCGGTGGCGGTGCGCTCAATGCCGAGGATTTGGTAATAATCTTCTTTCATAGTTGTAGGCATACGTGTTGAATTACCTATATTTTAGCAAATTTGGCAGTAGGTAGGGTAGGGTGCTAAGCGCTTGTTTTTACGGGAAAAGTTTATTATACTATCAGTACAATTTTATCTGTTTTTAGAACCGTATGTAGAATACGGGCCACCGCGAAAGCGGGGCGTTTCAGCTCTAAAAACAACTGTTTAGGTGCAAGCTGACGGGCCTTATAACCCCTTTAGTTTGCACCGAGTGTTTGCCGTGAGGTAAACTACGGTTGTTTTGTTTGAAGGGCGCTGAAACGCTTCAAATGGGGCAGCCGTTTTTTGTGGGCTTTCCAAGGCGGGTAAATTGAAATCAAAACTTAGGAGGATGTTATGCAGTACAAAAGAAAAAGAGGGTTTACCCTCATTGAGTTGTTAGTAGTTGTTTTAATTATTGGGATATTGGCGGCGGTGGCGTTGCCGCAGTATCAAAAAGCGGTGGAAAAGAGCCGCATCACACAGGCGCTCACTTTTTTGAATGCGATGTACAAAAACTATCAGTTATGTGTATTGCAACACGGAGAATCTGACGACTGCAATCTTTCCGAAGAAACTTTCCTTGCAAATATGGACATTGAACTCCCCGGAGAAATAGAAACGGGAGAAAATTGTGTGGATGAGGCGGCCTGTATCAAAACCAAAGATTGGGACTTTGGTACGGATAATGGTGGAAGTTGGTATGCTAATCGCATTCAAGGGGATAGTACCTTATATTATTTAACGTTACACGTAGGGGGAAACAATGCAGGGAAGATTTCATGTAGCGGAGAGATTTGTTCTTCTCTGTGTGGGGCGGATGATTGTTTCTTAAATTAGACTTTTTCAGTAAGAACGGGCACAAATTTATTTGTGCCCGTAAGAATGTTTGCGGCGTATTGTTACACAATAATTCCGCCACCTAACACTACGTCGCCGTCATACAGCACCGCGCTTTGTCCCGCGGTAATCGACATCTGCGGCTCTTTGAATTGGGCGGTAAAACTGCCGTCCTCATTTACCACAACGCGGGCCGCGGCGGGGTGGTGTAAATTGCGGATTTTAATTTCGCAATCAAATTCTTCGGCCGGGGGCTGCCCCGCTACCCAGCTGACGCTGTCAGCGTGTAACGTGTCTTTATACAAAGCGCTTTTGGGGCCGATGAGCACTTGGTTTTTCTTGGCATCAATGCCGACCACATACATGGGCTCGGCAAATCCGCTTAGGCCCAGGCCTTTGCGTTTGCCGATGGTATAGTTCCAAATCCCGTTGTGGGTGCCTAGCACTTGGCCGTCCAGGCTGACGAGTTCGCCGGGTTTGTTGGGGAAGTTCAAGAGGTCGTTATAGTCGCCGCAGTAAAAGTCCATGCTGTCTTCTTTATCGGCTACTTTTAGGCCGGCCTGGCGGGCTTTCTCGCGGATTTGCGGTTTGTGCTGGTTGCCCAGCGGAAAGAGTACGCGGGAGAGTTGCTCTTGTTTCAAGCGGTGTAAAAAGTAGCTTTGGTCACGCGACAAGTCCACCGCTTTTTTAAGCAAAAATTTGCCGGTTTTTTCATCTTTTTCCACGCGCGCGTAGTGGCCGGTGGCAAACTTGTCAAACTTTATGCCTTGCTTGGCAGCCGCACTGGGCAGTACGCCAAATTTAATTAAGCTGTTGCACAACACGCACGGGTTGGGCGTACGTCCGCACGCATATTCCAGGCGGAAATTATCCAGCACGGTGTGTTTATATTCGGCGCGGCAATCCACGGTTACAAATTCAATACCCAGTTTTTTAGCAATCGCTTCCACTTCGCTTAAATCTTCTTTTTCGGGGGCCAGGCAGGCGTTTTTTTGGTGTGCGCCTGTGGGGACGGGTAAGGAAGGGTCCCAAATAATCATAGTAGCCCCGATCACGCGGTAGCCCTGTTCTTTAAGGATAACGGCCGTGGCGGCAGAATCTACCCCGCCGGACAGGCCGACCAGTACAGTCTCTTTTTCCATCAAAACCTCACAATTTTTAAATTGTACTTTAGGTTGAAAGCCAAAAGGACACTATATTGTAGCTTTTTTGTGTGTAGCGGTTCCACTAAAAAGAAGGCCGCGCCCGGGGGCGCAAACCTTCTTTTGTTTTTTGTACCCGTTTTATGTTTTATTGCCTTGCCAGGCAAGACAAAGCGGTTAAAAGTTCCCTTTAAAAAAGGAGACCCGCCTAATTGTTATTAGGCGGGATGTATGAAAAACACAAACAAACACTATTTTCTCATGCCCACCCAACGACACGCGGACCTAGCCAATTAGCTTGGTTAAAGCGTTTATTCGTATGAATGTTCATAAGAGCGGGTTTCATATAAATACTCTACCAAATTTTTACGCAGGCGTCAAGAAAATGCTACGCTATATATATGGACTTAAATACGCTTTTAAAACATACTTCGCGCAGCCTATATTTAAGCGTAAAAATGCTTCCCGCCAAGATGCGCCCCGCGTTTGGGTTGGCGTATTTGTTGTGCCGCTACGCCGATACGATTGCCGATACCGAACTGTTGCCCGCGCCGCGGCGATTATATTGGGTGGAAAAATTTCCGCAGTGGGTGCGGCAAGAAGACGCGTCCGCGCAGGCTGATTTGGTGCGCGAGCTGTCCGGCACCAGCGAGAACCCTTACGAGGCGCAGCTGATTGCCCATTTGGCGGATTGTTTGGACGCGCTCAAAAAAATAGAACCCGCTTTAAAACCCTTTATTTACGAAGTTGTGCAGGCCGTGTGCGCCGGAATGAAAATGGATTTGCAGACATTTGCTAACCAAAAGGGGGCGGCGCCCGTTGCGTTTGCCAACGAAAGAGACTTAACGCATTATTGCCGTTTGATGGGCGGAATGCCGGGGCTGTTTTGGAGCAAGCTGATTGTGTATACCACGGCGGTCAAAGTGGATCCCACGGAGTTATTTGCGTGGGGGCAGCAGATTGGCGATGCGTTGCAAATGGTCAATATTTTGCGCGATTTACCCCAAGACTTACAAAACGGACGGTGCTATTTTCCGCAGACGGATTTGCAAAGCTGTGCATTAACCGTGCAGGAGTTGCAGCGCGTGGAAAATTCATCCCGGTTTGAACCCATCAAAATTAAATGGACCCGGTGGGGCAAGGAAAATTTGAAACAGGCCGCCCGCTATTACCGGGCACTGCCCAAAACGGCCTGGCGTGTGCGTGCTGCAGTGGCATGGCCTATTTTGTGGACGGCCGATACGTTTATGAAACTTTGTGCTGCACCTGATTTGTTAAACCCGACCCAGCGGGTGAAAATTTCCCGCGCGCGGGTGTACGGGACGATGTTTGTTACGCCTCTTATTTTGCTTAGTAACCGGCTGTTTGAAGCGTGGCTGGCGCGTAAATTAAAAAAATTGCCTTAACTCCGTCAAAAAAGCTATACTGTAGCGTAGTTGTTTTCTCCTGTTTGTTTGTACCCGCAATCAAAAGGAGCTGTTATGTTGGAACAATTTTCTCATGCGGTAGCCTTCATTAACGACCAATGTTTGGGCTACCTGCTCATCGCCGGGCTTATCATCTGCGGCGTGTATTTTACGATCGCTACCAAATGGGTACAATTTGTCCGCCCCGGCGAAATGCTTAAACTCATGCTGGGCAGCGACAAATATACTCAAGGAAAAGGTAAAATTTCCCCATTCCAAGCCTTTGCCATTAGTACGGCCTCGCGCGTAGGTACCGGCAACATCGCCGGGGTGGCTTTGGCCATTACCGTGGGGGGACCGGGGGCTATTTTTTGGATGTGGCTCATTGCCGTGTTTGGGGCGGCTTCGGCGTTTGCGGAAAGTACGTTGGCGCAAATCTATAAAGTAAAAACGGGTAAAAATTTCCGCGGCGGACCTGCCTATTATATTAAAACCGCGCTTAAAAATAAACCGCTGGCGGTGGCGTTTTCAGTCAGTTTGATTGCGACGTTTCCGTTTGTGTTTAACTCGGTCCAATCCAATACCATTGCCCAATCGTTGCAAACCACTTGCCACTTGGACCCGCTTGTCTGCGGGCTGATGTTGGCCGGGCTGACGGCTTTAATCATCTTTGGCGGGCTCAAGCGTATTGCTGCTTTTTCGGCTATTGTAGTGCCTGCCTTTGCACTGGCGTATATTGGCATTACCTTGGTGATTATGCTTATCAACATTACGCAGCTGCCGCATGTGTTGGGACTTATTTTGTCGGATGCTTTTAGCTGGCAAAAATTGATGGCCGGTACGCTGGGAGCTACGGTTATGACCGGGGCGCGGCGCGGGTTGTTTTCCAACGAGGCCGGGATGGGTTCGGCCCCCAACGCAGCCGCTACGGCCCATACCTCTCACCCGGTCAAGCAAGGCTATGTGCAAGCGTTTAGCGTGTTTATAGATACGTTGGTAATTTGTAGCTGCACAGCGTTTATTGTGCTGCTGGCGGACTATACCCAATTCCCCGGTTTGGAAGGGATTGCGCTTACACAGGCGGCGCTTGCGCGGGAATTGGGGCCGGTGTTTGGCAATTATTTTATTTCGGTCAGTGTGCTGCTGTTTGCGTTTACGTCTATCATCGGTAACTACTATTATGGGCAGGCGAATATAGAATTTTTAAGCAACCGGCGTTGGGTGATGTTGTGCTTCCGCTTGTTGGTATGCGTGATGATTTTGCTGGGTGCTGTCATGCAGCTTAAGCTGGCATGGGGGCTGGCAGACCTGTTTATGACGATTATGGCGCTTATTAACATTTACGCTATTTTGAAATTGCGCAAATTTGTACTGGCGGCTTTGGTAGACTACCGTCGTCAAAAACGCCGCGGCAAGGACCCGGTGTTTGGCCCCTACCATGTGCGGCGTATCAAACAGGCCGAAGCCTGGGTGGAAG
>CAMVRX010000025.1 GCA_947170005.1 uncultured Elusimicrobium sp. | reverse complement strand
ATGCCGATAATCAGCACCACTACTAGCAGCTCGATGAGCGTAAAACCGTGGGCCATACGTACCACTTGCTGTTTGCCGTTGTAGGTCAGGCACTGCCTGACAATGTTCCGATAGGAACATCCGGTCGTTGGTGGCTGTTGATAAGTACTTTTCCCCATAGAGTAAGATATCCCAAAACCGGGAAGATGCCCCTTGGCCGGGGCATTGTCAGGCAATGCCTGACCTACAAAAACTTTCTTGAACACATCACTTTTGTTTTGCATTTTGTTTTCTCCTGTTGTCAGGCTGACGCCTGACCTACATAAATTTCAATTTCGCTGTCCTTGGAAAACGCATGCAAAAACGGCTGACAATGGCAAGCCTATGACCGACCTATACCAATTAACAGCCGTAATTTACCACTTTATGTGGCAAATATTAAGAACAATATAAATAGGTAATTAGTCTATTCATATTATTCCTAAACGGCTGTTTTTGGAGGTCATAGGTCTGCCTTTCGGCAAAGCCCTGTATTCTGCATACAGTTCCAAAAACAGATAAAATTGTATGGCCCTACATTCCTATTCTAACATAATTTTCATAAGTTTGTGCAGTTGTCTGGCAACATAAAGTATAATGTAAGTAAGGTACGCGTATGACAAAAGGCAAAACACTCTTCATCTCCGCAGGCGACGTCTCCGGTGACATCCACGCCGCCAACCTCACGCGCGCCCTCAAGCAGTTGGACCCGTCCTTGTGGATTATTGCCATCGGCGGGCCGGAACTCAAATCCTGTGCAGACGAATTTGTAGCGGACCTGGCCAGCCAGGGCATTACGGGCTTTGTGGAGCCGCTTAAAAAACTGCCGCAGTTTGCGCGCCTGATTAAACAAGTACGCCAAATTTTTCAAACCCAAAGACCCGCCGCCTTTATTGCGGTGGATTTTTACGGGCTCAATCACCAATTTTTAAAAGTAGCCAAAGAAGAAAACATCCCGGCGTATTATTACGTAGCGCCGCAAGTGTGGGCCAGCCGCCAGTACCGCGCCAAACGCTTGGCCGCGCTCACTAAAAAAATGTATGTGATTTACCCCTTTGAGCCGGCTTTCCATAAACAGCGTGGCGGCAACGCAGTGTTTTTGGGCAACCCGCTGCTAGACAATATGCCTACCCCGCAACCTAAGAATTTTGACGTGCAAGACCCGCAAACCCACGCGTGGAAATTGGGCCTTTTGCCCGGCAGCCGTGCAACTGAAATTAACCGCCTGGCCCCGGTCTTTTACCAAACCTTCAAAGAAGTGTGCAAACAGTTTCCCAACACGCAAGGCTATATTTTCCTATTGCCCACCGCTAACGAAGAAGATTTTATTAAATTATTTGGGGAGCGCCCCCCGCAAAATTTCCATTTTGTCAAAGAGACCGATTATAAACTGCGCAGCCAAATGGATTTTTTACTGGCTTGCTCCGGCACTGCCACGCTGGAAAATGCCCTGTTGGGCGTGCCCATGCTGGTAGCGTACAAAATGTTTTATCCCACCTACTTAATTGCGCGGGCAGTCATTAAAGTGCCGTACATTTCGCTGGTCAACATTTTAGCCGGCAAAGCACTGGTCAAAGAGTTTATTCAAGGCCAGGCCAACGTAACCACCTGCACGCACGAAGTGCAAGATTTATTTTCCCACCCGCAAAAATTGGCCGCTATGCACGCGGAACTTTTAAAACTGCGTGCCAGCCTGGGGCAGCCCGGCGTAGCCAAACGCGCGGCGACCGATATCTTGGGGGACTTATGAACACACCCACTTTGCAAGATTTGCTGAAAAAATTTAAAGAATATAGTCCTACCCAAGACACCTCTTTAATTGAAAAGGCTTACCGCTTTGCCCAAAACGCCCACAAAGACCAAAAACGCGAAAGCGGCGAGCCGTACTTTACCCACTGCTGCCACGTGGCTGCTATTTTAATGGAGTTTAACTTGGATGCCGACACCATTTGTGCCGGGCTCTTGCACGACACGGTGGAAGATACCGGCGTTACGTTGGAAGATTTGCGCAAAGAATTTAATAAAGAAATTGCCCACATGGTGCAAGGTGTTACCAAGATTAGCGATTTAAAATTTTCTTCTACGGATGAAGAAACCGTGGAAAACTGGCGCAAAATGCTTATTGCCGTGGCCGAAGATGTGCGTGTGATTTTAATTAAACTGGCCGACCGCACTCACAATATGCGCACGCTGCAGTTTATGCCGCCCGACAAACAGCAATTTAAAGCCTATGAAACCATTTCACTGTATGCACCCTTGGCGCAGCGCTTGGGGATGTTTACCATTAAGACGGACCTAGAGGACCTTTCTTTTAAATATTTGCACCCCGAACTGTACGAAGATATCAAAGCGCAGGTAGAGGCCCGCACCGCCGACCGTCAAGCCGCCCTGGAAGCGTTCAAGCAGGCTTTGGCCCCGGCCCTGGCCAAAGAAAATTTGGATTCGCGCATTTTGGCCCGCGCCAAAAACTATTATTCCATTTACCGCAAAATGCAAAGCCACCATTGCACATTTGCCGAGATACAAGACTCCCTGGGCGTGCGCATTATCACCAAAAACGTGCCCGATTGCTACCGCGCCTTGGGTCTGGTGCACAGCGTGTTTAAGCCGATTGCCGGCACGTTTACTGACTATATTGCCACTCCCAAAGCCAATATGTACCAAAGCATCCACACCACGGTTTTGTCGCCCACCGGGGATATTATAGAAATTCAAATCCGCACCGAAGAAATGCACAAAACGTGCGAGTACGGTATCGCCGCACACTGGAGATACAAACTGGGCAACGTCAAGCAAGACAAAAACTTTGACGAAAAAATTAACTGGATCCGCCGCTGGATTGAGTGGCAGCAGGATTTAACTGCCCCGCGTGAATTTTTGGAAGGGTTCAAAACGGACGTCAACCTGCAGCAAATTTTTGTGTTCACGCCGCGCGCGGACGTCAAATCGCTGCCGGAAGGCTCCACGCCTATTGATTTTGCCTACGCCATTCACACCGATATTGGCGACCACTACGTCGGCGCCCGCGTTAATAACCGCATGGTACGCATGGATTATAATTTCAAAACCGGCGACGTGTGCGAAATTATCACCCGCAAAAACGGCGAGCCCAAGCGCGACTGGCTGGAATTTGCCAAAACCGCCAATGCCCGCAGCCACATCAAACGCTTTCTGCGCAATAAGGGGATGGATTTATGAACGAAATTCCCGTGTTGCAACCAACGCAATCTGCCGGGTCCGCCTTAGAGCAACCGCTTTTTTGCACGCGCTGCCACGCCCAAATCCGCGAGCAAGACAACTACTGCCACGCATGCGGCAAAAGTTTAAAGCCGGGGCGCGGCTTCTTGTTTACGCACGGCGGCATTATTTTAATGGCACTTGTTTTAGGGCCGCTGGCACTTCCGTTTGTGTGGCTGAGCAAGGTGCTCAGCCCGCTGGCTAAACTTATTTACACACTGGTACTTGTGCTGATAGGTGTGTACTTGGTATATGGGCTTTGGCAGGCGGCCAACATGGTCAACCAATCCTTCCAAATGATGACTTCCTTTTAACGGGTGCGTGCGCGCCTCGTCATAATTTTGTAAAATAAAAAAGTACCTTGTTTTAGATTAGTAAGGAGAAAGATAGATGACTACACAAGTCGTAAAAACGGACAAACAGCCTACGGGACTTTACGTGCTGTTTTTGACCGAAATGTGGGAACGCTTTAGCTATTATGCCATGCGCGGTATTTTAGTACTGTATTTGATTAAAGTGCTTCAATTTTCCGAATCCCACGCCAGCAAATTATACGGGTTAGTAACCAGTTTAATTTACTTAAGCCCCTTAATCGGCGGTTATATTGCCGACAAATTTTGGGGTCAGCGCCGGGCGATTATCGTAGGCGGTATTTTAATTGCCTTGGGGCAGTTTGCCATTGCCTCCAACCCTACGCTTTCGTTCTTATACGCCGGGTTATTTTTGCTCATTTTGGGCAACGGCTTATTCAAGCCCAACATTTCCACCATTGTGGGCGAACTCTATGAACAAAACGACCCCCGCCGCGATGCCGGGTTTACTATTTTCTACATGGGTATTAACCTGGGTGCGTTTATCTGCAACTTTGTAGCGGGTACGCTGGCGGAAAAAATCGGTTTTGGCTGGGGTTTTGCCACCGCCGGTTTTGGGATGATTTTGGGTTTAACCGTTTTCATTTGGGGGAAAAACAAACACCTTCAAGGCCAAGGCAAAAAGCCCAAAAAACTGACCAAAGAAGAAAAACTGGCCAACCCCAACGCGCCGCTCACCACGGCCGAAAAACAACGCATTGCCGTTATTTTCATTATGGCGTTTTTCAGCATTTTCTTCTGGTCCGCGTTTGAGCAGGCAGGTGCTTCTTTAACCATTTTTGCCGAGAAATTTACCGACCGCTTTATCTTCGGTTGGCAAATGCCTACTTCCTGGTTCCAAAGCGTCAACCCGATGTTTATCATCTTGTTTGCGCCGCTGTTCTCCAAGATGTGGCTCAACCTGGCCAAAAAAGGGATGGAGCCTTCTACTCCGGCCAAATTCGTATGGGGTTTTATGGCCCTGGCGTTTGGGTTTTTAATCCTGGTGGCGGCCTCGTACGTTATCCAAACGACGGATGCCAAAGTGGGCATTTTCTGGCTGATTTTTGCCTATATGTTCCACACTATGGGCGAGCTGTGTTTAAGCCCTGTGGGCCTGTCTTTGGTAACTAAATTGGCCCCGGTACGTTTTGCTTCGCTTTTAATGGGTACGTGGTTTTTGGCCAACGCGTTGGCCAACTTTACCGCAGGCTTCTACTCGGGCTATTTTGGGCACATTTCCAATGTACGTTTCTTTGGTACGCTGGTGATCATGCCGGTAGTCGGCGGGTTGTTGCTCTTAAGCATTAAGAAGTACGTCATCAAGTGGATGAACGGTATCCGCTAAGCATTTAGCCACTTGAATTTAACACCGCAAAAGGATATTTTCTTTTGCGGTGTTTTTTTGTTACAATGTAGATACAATTTTATCTGTTTTTGGAATCCCGCAACGGGAGAACTTTTGTAGTTTAAAAGTACGATCAAAATTCAAAAACAGCCTATTAGGCACTGGAGTAAAGGAAGTCATGAGCCTTTGCTTTGGTGCTCAATGTTTACTGTTTTATGCAGTAGGCTACGGCTGTTATATTTGGGTTCTTTGATCGTCCCGGTATAGTAGCCGTTTTTGCATGTGTTTTCCGGGGGCAGAGGAATTGAATTTATATAGCTCAGAGCCTGCCCCGCAGGGTTTTTATGCGGGGTATAGCCTGACAATAGGAGAAAACAACATGAAAAAAGAAAATGCAGTTGTAAAAAATACCTTAGGTTACCTCGCCCCTGGAGGGAGAGGATGCCCGACAGGGCAGGTGAGGGGGTATCAAAAAGGTTTTACGCTTATTGAACTGTTGGTAGTGGTACTTATCATTGGTATTTTAGCCGCGGTGGCACTGCCGCAATACCAAAAGGCGGTGGAAAAATCCCGCGTGGCAGAGGCAGTAACCCTCCTAAACGCCATGGACAAAGCGCAGCAATTGTGTGTATTGGAACGCGGAAATGGTAGCGTGCCAGGACCGTGTTTTGGGGCAAATTTTTGGGAAGACTCTACCTTTGAACCGCCAACACCGTTATTAGACGAGGAATGTTTAGATACGACCCCTTGTTTTCGCACCAAAGATTGGGAATGTTGGGCAGATGATCTGCTTTATTGCGGAAGGATAAAAAACGGAAAAATAATTGGTTCTCTTAGTATAGGTACTGCATATCCTTTCGGTGGCCCAATGCCTTTGCAATGTGACAACTTCAATTATTGTTCCCTTATCGGCATGTAAAACTTGTCTTACGTAATAAACTCCCCGGGCACAAACCCGGGGAGTTTATTATTTTCAAACTATAACTAAACCGTACAACTTTGCCACATGGGGTAATTTAGTGCAACCCGCACTTACACACGTGGCCCTTCTCGTGCTGATACTTTTCCAAACTTTCTTTTTCCAAGGGTTTGTATTCGCTCGTGCGGCGCATGAGCTCGTCAAAATCAATAGTTTTAGAGGGGAACATCGGCCCGTCCACACACGCAAATTTCACTTGGCCGTCCACGGTTACGCGGCAGCAGCCGCACATGCCGGTGCCGTCCAGCATAATGGGGTTTAAGCTGGCGTGCGGTTCCATGCCCAGCTTGTCCATCAAACGCGAGGTAAACTTCATCATGGGAATCGGCCCGATGATAAAGCCCGCATTGATTTTTTTGCCGCCGTCGTGCAAAGCCTGTATCGCATCGGTTACCATACCTTTTTGACCGTAGGAACCGTCGTCAGTCGTAGAAACGACGACACTCGTCGCCACGGTCTACTCGCACAGCGCGCGCACCTGCGACCCTAAAATCAGCACCTCTTTCGTGCGCGCCCCAACCACGGCAATCACTTTGTTGCCGGCTTCTTTGAGGGCTCTCGCAATCGGGTACACTTCGGCAATACCTACGCCGCCGCCCACTACGGCTACCGTGCCGTAGTTTTTAATTTCCACGGGCGTGCCGAGCGGACCGGCCACGTTCAAAAATTGCTCGCCTTTTTGCAAGCTGTTAAACATAGACGTTGATTTGCCAATAGCTTGGATAATCACCGTAATGGTACCCTGGCGCGCGTCCCAATCCACCAGCGTTACGGGCACGCGCTCGCCGCCTTCGCGCCCGCGCAAAATGACAAACTGCCCCGCGCGTGCGGACTTAGCAATTAAGGGCTTGTAAATCACAAATTTGACGACGACGTCGTTTAACTGTTCTCTTTCTAAAATCGTGTTTTCCTGCATATTATTTCCCCTCCAGGTAGCTGTTGATGCGGTGTGCGGCCTCAATGCCGTCCTTCATAGCAAGCAGCACCGTGGCCCCGCCGCGGATAATATCCCCCCCGGCATATACGCCGGGCAAGGACGTTTTGCCCTCGGCATCCATTTCCAACACGCCGCGCTCGGTGGTTTTTAACTGCGGCGTAGTTTTAGCAATAATGGGGTTGGGCCGTTGGCCGATTGCCACAATAATCGTGTCGGCTTTCATCACAAATTCGCTGCCCGGTATTTCCACGGGCCGGCGGCGGCCTTTGGCGTCGGGCTCGCCCAGCTCGTTGCGGGTAAATTTAAGCCCGCTCACGCGCCCGGTTTCGTCCGTCAGTACCTCTTTGGGCGTGAGCAAAAATTCGAAGTTAATTCCCTCTTCTTGGGCGTGTTCCACTTCGGCTGCGCGCGCGGGCATTTCGGCCGCGCTGCGGCGGTAAGCAATGGTTACGCTGTCCGGCCCCAAACGCATCGCACAGCGCGCCGCATCCATCGCGCTGTTTCCGGCACCCAGTACAATCACATGCTTGCCGATTTTAATGGGCGTATCCGTCGCCGGGAATTTATAGGCTTGCATGAGGTTAATGCGGGTTAAAAATTCGTTGGCGCTGTAAACGCCGACGGCATTTTCGCCGGGGATGCCGGTCATTGTGGGCAGTCCGGCGCCGCTGCCTACGTACACGGCATCAAATTCTTTTAACAGCTCTTGCACGGTTTGGGTCGCGCCCACCAACACATCGGGCACAAATTTCACGCCCATGGCTTTGACGGTTTCAATCTCGTGGTCAATCACTTCGCGCGGCAAACGGAAGGACGGAATCCCGTAGCGCAGCACTCCGCCAAAAGCGTGCAGCGCTTCAAAAACGGTTACCTCGTGCCCGGCGCGCGCCAGTTCGGCCGCAGCGGCAATAGACGACGGCCCCGAGCCGATACACACCACTTTTTTGCCGGTTTTGGGGGCGGTTTGCGGGGTTTTTAAGAGGCCTTTTTTGCGCGCGGTATCGGCGGTGTAGCGCTCCAACATGCCGATATTGACAGCCCCAAATTTTTCTTTGAGTACGCAGTTGCCCTCGCAATGTTTTTCTTGCGGGCACACACGTCCGCAAATGGCCGGCAGCAAGCTGGTTTCCATAATTTTGCTTACCGCCTGGCCGATTTTGCCTTCTTTAACAAGTGCAATAAACGCAGGGATTTGCACGCCCACGGGGCAGTTTGCCTGGCAGCGCGCGTTTTTACAATGCAGGCAACGGTTGGCCTCGGCTTGGGCTTGCTCGTCGGTAAAAATGTGGGCTACTTCCTCAAAAGTATGTTTGCGTACGTGCGGTGCTTCCTGGTGGCCGTTGTTACGCGGAGCGGATGGGTTGGGCATGAGATAGACCTCTCTAATTAAAAATACACTGGCAAAAAAATTATTTTTCCCGTATACTTATATTGTAAAATATATCTAGCAATTTAGCAAAACAGGAGGAGCTTATGTGTAATCGATGCAGAGAAGCCGGCGCCGGATTGGCCGCATTTGTGTTAGGGGCCCTAATCGGGGCGGCGGTAGGGGTCTTGTACGCACCCGCCAAAGGCGAAACCACCCGCAAAAAACTCAAACGCTGGGCCAACGATACGTATGAAGATAACAAAGAATATTTGTTGGAACACACGCAGGATTTAAAAGAAAAAGTAAAAGACCATTTGGACCAAGCCCGCGAAAAATTTACGGAAGGCAAAGAAAAAGTGGTTAAAGAGTTTAACCGCCGCAAAGAAGAAGTAGTGGCTAAACTAAAAAAAGACGAAGAAAAATAAACAAACTGCGTTAAAATCTAACACACTTTGTTAAATTAACAAAACTAACAAAGTTTTCACGTGAAAACTTTTTAACTCCCGCGTTTAAGGCGCGGGGGTTTTGATGTAAGGGGGAAAAACAACCCGTTAGTTTTAAGGTTCTACCCATTGGCTGGGGGTCCCGTAAACGGGCCCTGTTTGCTCAGCAGGTTCTTCTTGAGGGGTTGTCAACTCGGGGTGGGCTTGTTTGTAGCGGGCCCGTAAGTCTTCCCACAAGTCGTTTATAAACTCTTCAATTTGGTCTTGCTGGTCTTTAATTTGGTCTTTTTGTTGCTGCGGCGTAGCGGAAGAGTGCACAATCGCCATACAATTTTCGGCATACGTGTAGTAGGTTTGGTAGATGCGCTGTACTAATTCGGGCGTTATTAACCCGGGTTCGTTGCTATACAACGCTTGGAAGGCGTCTATATAGGTTTGGGCGGTTTCTGCCGCGTTATTCCACACTTTTACCTCTCCTTCTAACGCTTGTACTTTTTTCAAGAATGAGTCATTGAGTTGTGCAATTTGTGCCGCCGGGGTGCTGAAAAAGTCCCGTTCATAATTTTGATACAACTGGTCCACTTGTCTTTTAAGCTCAGGGCGGGCGGCAAAACCGCTTGCGTACATATCTAAGAACGCTTGATATTCCTGGTGGATAATGTCGCGCTTTTCTTGTTCCAGAGCTTTTTGCTGCTCGGCGCTAAGCATTCCCGTGGCGGCCTGTTGCTCCCATTTCAATTTACTTTGAGCCAGTGCGGCGTGCGCTTTTTGTAAGTTGGCATGGTTGAGCTCGGCCTTATGGGCTTGGTGATAAAGGCTGGCTTGGTCGCGCGGGGTAATAAACTTCATGCCAGCGGCCCGGCGCACCGTCAAGGAAGCGGCGGCCAGTAAGGTTCCTTGCGTACGTTCGGCAACCGCTGTACTTACCTTTTTATAGGCTTGTATTCGGCGCGGGTCCGTATCAAAAATTCCCATGCTGGCAGAAAGGCGTTCATTTTCTTCGGCGCGTTTTTTAGTTAAGGCTTCGCCGTATTTAGCGGTTTCGGCGCGTACGTCTTTTGCGGCCTCTTGGGTGATCCAGTGAAAAAGGGCCGGATGCAACCCGTAGTCTGCTGCGCTCCACGTGGCAAAAAACCAAGTAGTAGTGGCAAAGCGGTTACGCCACAAGAGTTTGGGCAAGAGTTTCGCCCCCAACACAGGGTTAGTTTGGACGGATTTCCAAAAGGTAGCCGTGGGGATATAGTCGGGCAAGAACGTCTTGGCCACGGGGTTTTTCCAATTTAAAGGTTTAAAGAAGGCGTTAAACATTTGCGAGGTTATGTTCCCTTCTTCCACCAGCGCCTGGGTAGTATAGAAACCGGGTAATTGGCCGGGTGCATTTAACAACCCGCCTTGTGCTTGTAAGCGTTGGGCTGTGCCGACCAGGTTTAACTTGCTTTTGGGGGCTACAAAACGTAAAGTTTTGTGTATTTGGAACCCTTTGGGCGGGAGCCCCCAACTGGTCAGGTTCCACCACTTGGCCTCTTTGCCCAGCAGGTTAGCGGCCCCGGCCGGTAAATTCATTTGGGTTTTGTCGATTACGGGGGCCAGGATGTCAAATTCCTTCTCCATGCCTTCCAATCCTTTGAACCAGGACTGTTTCAGGTAGGCCTGGTTGGTGTTTAAGATGCCTTGCCAGTAGGGTTGTTGGTCAAACCAAAAGCGGTCCCCGGACGGTGTTCTTAACTGGCGGGTGGCGGACGACAGTTCTTCTAAGGAGTGAATGCCGTTGACCGGTTTAGGAACGAACTGGCCCTCTACCATTTCTCCAAAGCGCATTTCCCCTACCGTACCGTCTGATAACGAGGTGGTCCGCATGCCTACAATGTTTTTAGGGCCTTGTGGTTGTACCCAGCGTTTGGGGTTAAGCAGCGAGCGTTTGCCCTGCAGCTGGTGGGTGGTGGTTAGCAACTGGCTTTCTTCCACGGCTGGGATTTCTTTGGTAACTGTTTTGAGCACGCCGTTTTCAACGATGCGTTGTGTCTCTGTGCGTGCGGGAGCTTTTTGTACCACAAATTCTACCAAATAGCCTTGCTGTTTGTTGTTTTTATAGACCCAGTTGGCAAATTTGGCACCGTCTCTAATTTGGGCGTTAAACGCGGCAATCTTTTCCCCGCGCTGGGCTAACGAGAATGCCTGGCGTGCCTTAGGAAGCGCTACGACAGCCCCCCGCGTTAAGCGAAACGCCGTACCTAACAGTTGGAACACGTCACCCCCGAAGATAAAGAACAGCGTGTTCGCGGTCCACCACAGGACGGTTTCTGCATCCTCTTGTCTCTTTTTAAAGAAGTTGGGCTGGTTTTTCATAGCAATATGACACGCCTTGGGTTGGTAGTGCGGGTCCTGGCCGGGCATAGAAATAGTGGTGGTGGAAATATCATAAAAACCGTCGTAAATATAGGCCAGTTGGTCGGCCAGGGTTCTCATACCTTCCGAGTCCAGCCCGTAGGTTTGCATATCGGCATTGGAAGTAGCGTTAAGCGGGCAATACAAAGCCACGGTGTGTGCGGCAAAGACTTTGCGCAGGTTGTCGTCGGGTTGGTTGAAATTAAGGGGGATAAATGCCGTAAAAGGCGATTGCGGTGTATTTCCCTGCAGTGTTTCTTGGTGGAAGGGACGATAGAGCAAACTGGCGGCTTCCAGCGCGGCCACGCGGGTAGGCAGCGAGTATTTTTGCGGGTCGGAAAATTCTTCCAGCAACGCCATGACCTGTTTGGTTTTGGGAGCCGACATTTGCGCGTAGCGGGTATTTTCAAAAATGGTGTTGAAAACGGCGTTTACAATGGGCGCGTAAGTGCGTTTGAAATTCCCATTGACAATACGGCCCTGGCTGTCTTTTTTGACGCCTTCATCAAAAATGCCCACGATGGTTTTAAGTTGCTTGAGGTCATATTCCATACTATACGCTGTGGCATATTCTGCTGTTACTTGCAAGAGGTAAAAATCGCCGGAGGTTTCCTCGGGTTTGCGGGCGTGCAAGTCGCGCAGTTCGTAGATAAAACGGCGTTGGAAATCGGCTAAATTGCCATTTTTTTGAACCTCTTTGGCGGCCTGTTGCTGTTGGGCTTGTGTGGGCGATAAAGACCGGGGGGAGAGCCCGTTTTCTAAGCGGGGGAGGCCCATTTCCGGGTTACCGGCTTGCAAGGTTTGCGGCGTTTGGGCCAGCTGCAGCGCCCGCATGTGCACTTGGTAATCTTCCACCGGGTCCGGCAGATTTTGGCGTTTATAAAATTGGTGGATTTTGAGTAAAGCCATGCGCAGGGTTCCCACGGCCAGGATTCTGTCCAGGGAGTTTTGAAACGAACCGGTTAATTTTTCGCGCGAGAGGGAAACGGGGTCTTCGGTCCGGTTGGCGGTGTAAGACGGGGCCTCAAAGCCCAGCAACGCCAAACGGTAGAGCAAGCGGGCTTCTATTTGCGGCAAGAGTTGCAAGTAGGGTTCCAGGTTATAGACGGTACGGTCCAACGTGGCCATTTGGGAAACGGTATTGCCGATGACCTCGGCCGCGTAGGCAATGGTGCGCAAATGGTTGGCATCCGGCGCGGGGTCCAAGGGGTCGGCATAGTCAATAAGCTGGTTAAATGCGACTTCATTTTTAGCTACTTTGCGCAAAAAATCTTGGCTGGAAGAAATGCGTGTTTGCGAAAGCACCGCTGCCGGCGTAACGACCTGGGTGGAAACGGGCGTCCACACCACTCCGGCCGGCTGAGCCAGGCGAGCTTGCTCGTCTTGGCGGGCTTGCTGGTCGGCCCGGGCAAATTGCTCGTTATGTTGGGCACGGGCTTGGCGGTCGGCCTCAAAAAATTGGTAAGCGGGGGAGTTTTTAAGCTGAGCCTCTTGTGTGCGGTCCTGCACACGCTGGTCCAACGAGCGGGGAGTGCGTTTGCGCGCAGCAGACTGCCCCCATCCGGTGGACGGGGTTAAACAGTTCAGCAGAAAAACAGCAATGAGTACCCGGCATAAAAATGAGCGCATATTCCCTCTCCTCTATATATAG
>CAMVRX010000024.1 GCA_947170005.1 uncultured Elusimicrobium sp. | reverse complement strand
CCCGGCTTGGCATACCCCCGGCGACCACGCGCGCCCGCAAGGCGACCGCGGCGGCCTGCTAAGCGGGTTTTGGGTGCTGGCTATTGGCTTTGTGGTAACGGTATGTGTGTTGGTGTTTTCGGTTTGTATTATGATTCCGTTTGCGCTGCTAATGCGTTTGTTGAGGGTGCACAAACGCCGCTAAATTTGATATAATGAAAGGGTCCATTAAACCTAAACACCAATTTTGGAGAGGTGGCCGAGTGGTTTAAGGCACAGTCCTGGAAAGACTGCATACGGGAAACCGTATCGAGAGTTCGAATCTCTCCCTCTCCGCCAGTTTTCTTACTAAAAAGCCCTACTTCGTTGTTGTTTGCTCGGTCGGATACCTCCGTGTTAACGCGCGCGTGCCGCCAGTATACCTCCCTCGCAAACGCCCAGAATTAGGGCTTTTTATGTTGAAAACTTTGCCCTATTTTTTGTGGTTTTTAATTTTGTAAAATAACCCTATGCAATCTCATACAGCCACGCACGAGCGCAAAACAGGAATCGTCATTATCTTAACGCTGCTTACCATGGTGGCGGAAATTGTGTTTGGGTATTTATCTCATTCTATGGCGCTTTTAGCTGACGGTTACCATATGGGCACCCACGCGCTGGCGTTGGGGCTTACTTATACTGCTTATATCCTCATCCGCAAATTTTCCGGCTCGCCGCGTTTCCCGCGCGGAACAGAAAAAATCGGCACGCTCACTGCCTACACCAGTTCTATTTTTTTGGGCTTTACCGGTGTGTGGATTATTTTGGAAGCTGCCAACCGTCTGCTTCACCCCGTACACATTATATTTAACGAGGCTATTTTAGTGGCGTTTATCGGGCTTACGGTGAATGCGGCGTGCATTGTAGTCATGGAAACGGGTCATGCAGACGGTTCCAAACATACCGACTATAATTTTAAAGCCGCCTATTATCACATTTTGGCGGATGCACTTACCTCTATTTTGGCCATTGTGGCCCTGGTAATCGGCAAATACCTGGGGTGGACATGCCTAGATGCGCTAATCGGGATATTGGGTGGCGCTTTAATTGTAAAATGGGCAGTTAAACTGCTAAAAGACACGGTGGCTGTCTTACTGGACATCAAACCAGCAGCCCAATAACCCTCCTGCCAAAATCCCTTTAGACCTATCTTCAAACTAGGCCTAAATATTTTTGACAGTCCCGCATAACTTTATATCTAATGTACAGACAGTTAGCCAGTTTATTGAAAGGAGATTATATGCGTATACATGCATTTGTTTTACTGGTGGTAAGTTTATTCTCGTGGTCCTTTGCGCAAGCCTTACCTCAAACAAATTTGGATGCTGCCTTGCAAGACAAAGTGGATACTACGTTGGAACAGCAGTCCGAGGTCGCCCCCGTATTTGGCTCCGTAGAAGCCGTATGGCAATACAAAAGCAATCCGCCCCATCATCGCGGTTCTCATCATAAAATTCTAACAACCCGCACGCATGCTACAGCTGTTCTCAGCGGAGATTTGGTTTTTATTCACACTAGTATGGGGTTTGCGCCGGGAGGTTTATTTGTCCAAGAGCCCAAGCTCTTGGAACTAACTTTTACCGCTTTAGATGGCACAAAGGTAATTTTACAACCTTCCTATCAAAAGCTTAAACGCCGTTGGGTATTCGCACGTGTGAAAAACGCCGCTGATTAAATTATTCTCCAACTACAGGAATCGGGCCATCCAATGGCCCGATTATCTTTTACAAAATTTACTTCCAAAATAGTAGAATATAGTTAGGTTGCGCGTGAAGTCACATCACGTAATTTACAAGACCGAAGGAATATCTATGTTACCCAAAGCGTATGAACCGCAAGAAGTAGAAAAAAAACTCGCCGACAAATGGCAAAATGCCCACTTGTTCGCCGCCAAAGCAGACCCGAATAAAAAACCTTTTGTTATTGTTATCCCGCCGCCCAACATCACGGGCGCTTTGCACATGGGGCACGCCAGCACCAACACTTTGCAAGATGTTTTAATCCGCGCTCACCGTATGTTTGGCGAGGACGCCTACTGGGTACCCGGCACCGACCACGGCGGCATTGCCACGCAAAACGTGATTGAGAAAAAACTAGCTAAAGAGCAGCACAAATCCCGCCACGACCTGGGCCGTGAAGAATTTGTCAAAGTCGTTTGGGATTGGTACAACGAATGCGGCAACGCCATCTACACCCAATTTCGCAAAATGGGCTGGGCGCTGGATTTAAGCGACATCCGCTTCACCATGGACGACAAACGCGCCCGCGCCGTGTATGAATGTTTTAAACAATGGTGGGATAAAAAATACATCTACCGCGGCAAACGCCTGATTAACTGGTGCGTACGCTGCTCTACCGCGCTGTCGGACATTGAAGTAGAACACCTGCCCGAAAACGGCCACCTGTGGCACTTGCGCTACAAAGGTGAGGACGGGTCTGACGGTATTGTCATTGCTACCACCCGCCCCGAAACTATCTACGCCGATGCCGCTATTGCCGTCAACCCCAAGGACAAACGCTTTACAAATATGGTCGGCAAAAAAGTGATTATCCCCCTGGCAAACCGCGCCATCCCCATTATTGCCGACGAAGCCGTAGAAATGGAATTTGGAACCGGGGCGTTAAAAATTACCCCCGCGCACGACGCGACCGACTACGAAGTAGGCAAGCGCCACAACTTGCCGGTTATGAGCGTCATTAACGACAAAGGCAAAATGGTCAACTGTCCCTCAACATACCTGGGCATGGACCGCGATGCTTGCCGCAAACAAACTGTCAAAGATTTGGATGAAGCAGGCCTCTTGGTCAAGGAAGAAAAATACAATCACGCCGTTTCCAAATGCTACCGCTGCGGCAGCGCTATTGAGCCCTTTATGAGCGAGCAGTGGTTTGTCAAAATGGACGAAATTGCCGCGCCCGCTATCCAAGCGGCCCAAACCGGTGAGCTGGCTTTCCACCCGGCTAACTGGAAAAACCCCTTTTTAAATTGGCTTAAAAACATTCAAGACTGGTGTATTTCGCGCCAAATTTGGTGGGGTCACCGCATCCCGGTATGGTATTGCCGTGATTGCAGCAAAAGCGGCCTTACTTTTGCCACCGATTTACAAGGCAAAGAACAGCTGACTAAAGTGTCGTTTGAGGACGGCGCAAAGCCGATTGTGTCATTCGACAAACCGGCCCAGTGCCCTCACTGCCACGGGCACGACTTGGTGCAAGACCCCGACGTGCTAGACACGTGGTTTTCCTCCGCGTTGTGGCCGATGTCCGTCTTTGGCTGGCCGGAAAAAACACCCGAAATGGCCCATTTTTACCCCACATCCGTCATGGTAACCGGGTACGAAATTTTGTACCTGTGGGTAGCGCGCATGGTGATGACCGGCTTAAATTTCACGGGTAAACTGCCGTTTAAAGACGTGTATTTAAACGGCATCATCCGTGATAAATCCGGCCAAAAAATGAGCAAATCCAAGGGCAACGTGATTGACCCCTTAGATATGACCGCCAAATACGGCACGGATGCGGTACGCTTCTCGCTACTCATGCAAGCGGTACCCAGCAAAGATATTCCGTATAGTGAAGAAAGCATTACGGGCGCGCGCAATTTCTGCAACAAGCTCTATAATGCTTCGCGCTTTATTCTCATGAATATGCAGGGTATTAACGGCCCCTTAGCCATGCCCACGGACGTAACCGAACTGGCTGACGTGTGGATTTTGGACCGCTTTACACAAGCTATTAAAACCGCACGCGAAGGCATTGAAAAATACAACTTGGCCTTGTCTGCCAATACGCTTTACCATTTCTTATGGGATGATTTTTGCGATTGGTACATTGAACTGGCCAAGCAACGCTTTCAAACCGATGAAAAAGAAAAAGTGATGGCCCTGTGTGTACACATTTTGTACAACACGCTTAAAGCCCTCCACCCGTTCATCCCGTTTGTAACCGAAGAAATTGCCGCCAGTTTGCGCCCTTATGTGGGTGCAAAAGAGGAGTTTTTGCTTAACGACTCTTACCCGGTAGCAAACGAAACGTGGACGAACGAAAATGCCCAATGCCAAATGGCCGTTGTGCAAGGCATTACCAAACAAATCCGCACCATCCGCAGCCAGTTTAACGTACCCCCGGCCTTGAAAATTACAGCCGTGGTATCGGCCGCGGATGACAAGGATTTACAAACAGTCCGCGCGTATGAAAGCTACATCAAACTGATGGCTAAAGTGGAAAATTTGACCGTGGGTGTGAATGAACCCAAGCCCAAACAAACGGCTACAGCCACCTTTGAAAACTTGGCTATCTACGTGCCACTTAGCGGGCTTATCGACTTTGAAAAAGAACGCAAACGCTTGGAGAAAGATTTAGCGCTTGCCAAGGCCAATATTGCCTCGCGCCAGGCGCGTTTAAGCCAAGAAAACTTCTTAAAACACGCCCCGCAAGAGCAAATTGACAAAACCAAAGCCGAACTGGCCGCCGCCCAGACGACCCTGGCGCAAGTAACGGCTTCGCTGGAGGATTTAGCCGCATGAGAAAATTAGCCTTTACCTTGCTGGCCGGGCTGTGTGCCCTGCCGTTGGCGGCCCAAGTAACGGATTGGAAAACCGCTACAAAATACAATAAGAACACCGCCAAAGAACAGCTGACCAAACGCTTTACGCATTACGTAACGTTTGATACACAGTCGGCCGAGAACGACAAAACCCCCAGCACACCGGGGCAGTTAAAACTGGCTAAGGAGCTGGTTAAAGAGCTTAAAAAATATGGGGCCCAAAACGTCCAACTGGACAAAAACGGCTTTGTAACGGCTCTTATTCCGGCTACGTCCGGCCGGCAAGCCCCCACGGTGGCGTTTATCGCACATATGGACACCGCCCTGGAAGCCAGCGGCCAAAACGTCAAACCCCAAGTGCATAAAGATTACCGCGGCGGCGATATTGTCATTAACGCAGAACAGAAAATGACGATTAACCCGCAAAACTCTCCCCAGCTGGCCCGCGCCTACGGGCATGATATTATTACCGCTTCGGGCGGTACGCTGTTGGGGGCGGATGACAAAACCGGCATTGCGGTCATTATGACCCTGGTCCAGTATCTCTACGACCACCCCGATTTTCAGCACGGCCCCGTAAAAATTGCGTTCACACCCGATGAAGAAACCGGCCTGGGCATTGAGCATTTTAACGTGCCCGCTTTTGGCGCGGATTATGCCTATACCTTAGACGGTAGCGACTGGGGAGAACTGACCAACGAGACCTTTACTGCCAAGGCCTTCAAGGCCGTGTTTACGGGCAACCGCGCGGTACATCCCGGGTCGGCTATGAACTCGGCCTTCGCCGATAACATTTTAATGGGGTCGGACTTTCACACCCTGCTCCCCCGCCAAAACCGCCCGGAAACTACTTCCGGCCGGCGCGGATATATCTACGTAGATACATTTAACACACAGGGGGATACGACCACCGTTTCGGGTATTGTGCGTGCGTTTACCGACGAAGAAATGGACGCCCTGCTGGCCCAAATCAACCAAGCCTTTCAAACCGTGCAGTCTATGCACTACAAAGGCAAAGCCACGCTGGAGATAACCGACCAATACCGCAATTTCCTAGAAAAAATCCCCCCGCAGCAAATTGCCCTGGCGCAGCAAGCCATGCGCATGGAGGATATCCCGCCTGTTTTGCATGCGGCGCGCGGCGGCACGGACGGCAGCACGCTGAGCTTTATGGGGCTGCCCACGCCCGACCTGTTCGCCGGGCAGTTTAATATGCATAGCGAACGCGAATATGCCGACGTGGACGTGATGGAAGGCAGTTTACGCACAGCCTTGCGGCTGGTGGAATTGTGGGGCGTACAAAGCAAATAAAAACCCCGTTAATTATTCATTTGATACAACCCCAAACTTTTCGTTTGGGGTTGTTCTTTAGCTGAGCGGCTTTTTATTTGGATTATATATCAAAATCTTCTATAGCCTGGTAGCCTTGTAAGCCCTCGCAAATGGCTTTACCGCGCTCATCAAAATACCCGCACTTATGCTCCCAACCGTCTTCATCACGCATTGCGGCAATGGTAGCAATACTTTCCTTATAATAGGCATAAACTTTTGGATAGTCGGTTATCTCTATGCGCATCACTGAACCGTTAATCCAACAGTCCCCCTCTGCATCATACTCACAAGGCACATCCACATCTAAGCGATAGGAACAATCTTCATTCAAAACGCAACGAGAAGATACCCCTGGGTTAGCCAGTATCCATGCTTCTGTTGCCTTTTGCAACGTGGAAATAAGTTGCACTATTTCCGATGCCCGGGCCCGGTCCACTGCTTTTTGGTATTGCGGCACGGCCACCGCCGCCAAAATACCGATAATTAACACTACTACTAATAACTCAATTAACGTAAACGCCGCTTTTGAGCAAAAACGGCCTTGGTTTGCATTTTTATTCACTGGGTATATCCCTCCGTTTATATAGGTCCTACCCTCAAAATCTACCAAAAAAAAAAACGCGTCAAGTCTTTTAAAACGACCGACGGAAAACAGGCGAAGGCCTTGTCTGCCCTACAACTGTTTTGATTTATAAAATGTCGTTCGTAACCTCACCGGGGCGTTGTTAACAATCATCGCGCACGCCGTTTTAAATAGGGCCCACGCTCAAATTGGGTCCAAATGCCCTTGCGCCACTAAAAAAAATCTTATTAAAATACCAATATACAGATTAGTTAGGAGCTATTTATGATAAAACCGTTTCGTACCCTCATGTGGACTGCCGTAGCCACGCTGCTAGCGGCTTCTATGTCTTACGCCGGCGGCATCAACCACCGCCCGGACCATACCACCTTGGCGGCCAAATACCGGCCTGTGCTCTTAGAACGCTTTTTGAAATACACCACGTATGACAGCCAAAGCGACAACGACCAAGACATTACCCCCGAGCAAATTGAGACCGCCCAAAAACTCTACGAAGAAATCAAAGCGCTCGGCTACAAGGTCCAGCTGACCCCGCATTATTATATTTATGTGGAACTCCCCTCTAACGTACCCTACCCCACCCCGGTGCTGGGGTTTAGCTCCCACTACGATACCACACCGGACGTCCCCGGCAAAAACATCCATGCAAACGTCATTAACAAGTATGACGGCAAGCCGATTGTCCTTAAAAACGGACACGTTATTGATTTTAATTCCGACCCGTACCTCAAGCAAATGATTGGCAAAACGGTTGTCACTTCCGACGGTACTACCATGCTCTCGGGCGATGATAAAGCCGGCGTATCCATTATGGTTACTCTCTTGCAAACGCTCAAAGAAAACCCGAAGCTCAAACACGGCAAAGTGCAAATTGTCATCACTCCTAACGAAGACGTGGGCCGCAGTGCCGATTATATTGAAGAAACCCCCTACCGCCCGGATATTGCTTTTGACTTTGATGGCAAAGTAAACGGAGACGTAACCGTAGGCAACTTTAACGCCGAAAAAGTGATTTACCGGGTAACCGGCAAGAACGGACACCAATCCCACGCGGCTGAAAACGGGTACCGCAACGCTTGGGCCCCCGCCTGCGAGTTGGGTGCCGCTTGCGCCCGGGAAGAATGGCTGCCTAACAACAGCACCGGCAACCAGGGCTATGCCGAGTTGCACCACATGAATATGGTCAACGGCCAAATGAGCCAGGCCGAGCTGGATTTCCGCTTGCGCAGCTTTAGACAGAGCGATATTGATGCCTGGAAAGATTATGCACAAACAAAAGCAGACGCCATTGCCCAAAAATACGATGTAAAAATTGAACGCGAAGTATTTAAACAGTATCAAAACGTGGCCGAAAATGTCCACCCCATGGCACGCAAAGTAGCCGATAATGCCCTGCGCCGCGCCGGAGTAACGCCGAGTTTTAAAGAAGAACGCGCCGGTACCACCGCCAGTATGCTGATGCTTAAACTGGGCAAAGGCGCTTACACCATTTTTACCGGGCAGCAAAACGCCCACAACTTTACCGAATGGCTTAGTGAAGAGGATATGTTCAAGTCCTACTGGGTGGCACTAAATATGTTAGATGAGGTAGCCTCCCAGCGCGAACCGGATCCGATTCCCGCTCCTTCCCACAAGCCGGGCTACATCATTCCGGCGGCCCGCTAAATGCAAATTTTAATTGCCACGGGCAATGCGCACAAGCTAAGTGAACTTAGCCGCGTGTTGCCCGCTATTTTGCCCAGTGGCGAAAAAATAGAATACAAAAGCCTGCGTGATTTTAACATCACCCTGCCCGAAGAAACAGGAACCACACTGCAAGAAAACGCTACTTTAAAAGCCGCGTACGCTGCTAAAGAGAGTGGTTTAATGGCATTGTCGGACGATACGGGGCTGGAAGTAGATTTTTTGCACGGGGCGCCCGGCGTGCATACCGCACGCTACGCCGGCGACACATGCGATACCAAAGCTAATAATGAGAAACTCTTGCATGCGTTGGACGGTGTACCGCTTGAACAGCGTACGGCACGTTTTGTAACGGTGGCGTGTTTGGCCTGGCCGGACGGAAAAACGCAACTGTTTGAGGGGGTATGCCCCGGACATATTGCTTTGGGTTACCACGGCACAAACGGCTTTGGCTACGACCCGATTTTTATGGTAGATGAACTAAACAAATGCTTTGCCGAGCTGACGGCCGATGAAAAAAACGCCGTTTCCCACCGGGGCCGTGCGTTTAATAAAACAAGAGAGTTTTTACTTGGGTTCAAACACATTTGAGCCCCAAAGCTCAACGATAAATGGCTTAATTTAACACATAATATTTGTAGCTTTCACTGCCAATATCCACTTCTTTTCCCATGCTGGCACAAGTTTGTTGTGCTTGTGTGTTTTCATTAGATGATACACAATATAATTTATCTGCCAATTCCGGCACATCCTCCCGGTGCAAAAAACTATAATTAATTGTCCACTGATTTGATGTATCGGTAATTTGTATTCTTACAGGCATTACATGATAAATTGAATCAGGCATTATATGACAAATTAGATTACTCGGACATTCTATAGATACATCTAATTCATCCATTTCCTCTGTATATTTCCCATTAGCCAAATAATAAGCTTCTTGCGCATCGTGAATTGCTTTAGCAAATACAATTCCTTGCGTCATACGGCTTTTAATGACAGCCTTTTTATACTGCGGTACGGCCACCGCAGCTAAAATACCAATAATCAGCACCACTACCAACAGCTCAATGAGGGTAAACCCCCGCTTACAACTGATTTTAGACTTGTTACTTTTCATTTTAAGTTCTCCTAGGCACGACATAATTTGAAGATATCAAAAAAAAAAAACAAGTCAAGCAAAAGTTGGGGCTGATTTTTTCCCCCTCACCTGCCCTATGGGCATCCTCTCCCTCAAGGGAAGAGGGGAAATAGGCAGTGTGCGCTAATCACCGCGAGAGGTATAGCAAAGTTGGGGACACAAAAAGCACCGGGTTAAACCGGTGCTTTTTTATGCTTATTCAAATAATAGGTTATTTGTCGGCAATCCTTGGGAAAAGCGGGGCATACTTTTCAATCGGCCCCGCCGCCAAGCGCTTTGCCATTTCGGCACCAATCGTGGGCATAAACGGCGTAATCCACTTAGCCGTCTCACGTTGGCAAGCAATCAGCTCCAAGAGGATTTTTTTGGCACCTTCGGGGTCCGTTTTGGCCAGTTCCCAGGGTTTGGTGTCGGCCACTTTTTTGTTTAAATCGGCCGAGTAGCCGTAAATAAGCTCTAAGACTTTATCAAAAGCCAAGTCCTCATACGCGCGGTCAATGGCGGTTTGCGTATCCGCGATTTTTTGTTGCACGTCGGCGGGCAAGGCAATTTCGGCCGGGATTTGCGGCTGCTGCTTAGCCAGCATATTGAGCGTACGCGAGAGCAAATTGCCAATGTTATTGGCCAAATCAGCGTTATAGCGGTTTTTAAAGCTGGTCATGGAAAAATCGCCGTCTTGGCCAAAGGGGACCTCGCGGAATAAAAACGCGCGTACCGGGTCCACACCGTATTGGGCACCCAGCTCGGCGGGGTCAATTACGTTGCCCAGCGTCTTGGACATCTTTTCCCCTTCCACGGTCCACCACCCGTGCGCAAACACTTTGTGTGGTAGCGGCAGACCCAGTGCCATCAGCACCGCGGGCCAAATGACCGAGTGAAAACGGAAAATTTCTTTGCCTACCATATGCAAGTCGGCCGGCCACAAGTCTTCAAATTTGTCCGCTTTAATAAGTGCCAGTTTTTCCTCATGTTCGGCTTTATCACCGTCGCACAAGAATACCCCGGCCCCGGCGGCGGAAATATAGTTGATCAACGCATCAAACCATACATAAATGGTATGCGCCGGGTTGCTTTTAACGGGCACACCCCATTTTACTTTGGTGCGCGTGACCGACAGGTCCCGCAAACCGCTTTTGACAAAATTGATAATTTCGTTCGCACGGTACTTGGGGGATAGAAACTGCGGGTGTTCCTCATAGTATTTTAAGAGCGGTTTTTCATAACGCGAAAGTTTAAAGAAATACGTTTCTTCGTGCACCTCGGTGAGCGGTTTTTTGTGCACGGGGCAAATCCCGCCGGGGAGCATTTCGCTCTCGTCATAATACTGCTCACACGATACACAATACTGGCCGGAGTAGGATCCTAAATAAATATCCCCGCTTTGCAAAAGTTTTTCAAAAATAGCTTGCACGACGTGTTCGTGTGCGGGGTCGGTGGTGCGGATGAAACTGTCATAGGAAATATTGAGCGTTTTCCACAATGCGCGGTACTTGGCAGATACTTCGTCCGCCCATTGTTTGGGAGAAACGCCCTTGGCCGCGGCGGATTTTTCAATATTGGCGCCGTGTTCATCGGTCCCGGTCAAAAAGCGCACGGGCACACCGTTTTGGCGGTAGTGGCGGGCTAAAATGTCACACGCGATGGTGGTGTAAGCGTGGCCGAGGTGCGGCACGGAATTAACATAATAAATAGGAGTAGTGATATATTTCATTTTCATAAGTTTCCTCTTAAATTTTCAAATTTAGTCCGTCTAATGACATCAGTGCCGTTTCCAGCACTAATGCGGGCGATACGTTGCGCCCAATACAGCTTTTATAATTTTCAAATTTGCTGAGCAACCCTTGCAACGCACCGCGCTGCGGTTCATCACACCGGGTCCACTGTTCGTGCAAAGCACTGACTAACACATCCAACACTGCCTGTGCCTCTTGCCGGGCCGTAGCCGCCGTGCGCGATAAACTGCCCGCCACTTGGCCGGGGCCCGCCGGGGTGCCAAACCCGCCGGCTTCCAACAGCTCCAGCGCCTGCGCGGCTTTGAGCGCGCCGGCCACACTCCCCCCGCTGTAGCGGGCCGCACGGGCCGGGTCTGCCACATTGGGCTCACACACGGACACCAGCTGTTCTACTTGCGCAGTCTGCAGCGGAGCAAACGGTAAGAGCTGGCAGCGCGATAAAATCGTCCCCAGCATCGCCGCCCGCTTAGACGTAATTAAAATCCATACCGTTTTGGCCGGCGGTTCTTCTATAAATTTTAAGAGCGCATTAGCCGCCGGGCCTTGCATCAGCTGGGCTTGGTCCACAATCAGCACCTTCCACCCGCCCTGCACCGCCTTTTGCTGCGAACGAGCCGCCGCCGTACGGATGGTGTCAATTTTGAGGTGTTGCTGCTTGTCCAACGTTTTTTCAAATTCTTCTTCGTAATCCTCAGTGGGAACTTCCTTCATTTCCAGCCGGGCCTGGTAGGCAAAGTCCACGAGCGTTACATCCGGGTGAGTGCCTTTATCCACCGCTTGGCAGCTGGCGCACACGCCGCAAGCCTGACCCTCTTGGCGGGCAAACACGTCCTCACACGTAAGGGCTTTGGCAAATTCCAGCGCGGTTTTTTTCTTCCCTACGCCGTCCGGCCCGCAAAACAAGAGCGCCCCCGGCACGCGGTCCTCGCGCACCAGTTTTTGCAGATAATTTACGGCTTTTTCTTGCCCCAGGATATCACTAAACATCAGTCTATAATCTTATATTTGTGCAGCCACGCGACTACTTCGGCCTGGATGACGTCCACATTTTTGTCGGCATCAATCAAATGGGCGTGTTTGGTTTTTTTGGCCAGTTCCAAATATCCCCGGCGCATTTTTTGGCGGAAGGTCAAATCTTCTTTTTCCAACCGGTCCGCAAACAGGTACTCCCCGCGCTGCGTAAAGTATTTATCCGACATTAAAAACACCAACGTCAAATCCGGCACCAGGCCCAAGGTGGCTATTTTGTTAAGGGTGTGGATCATTTTAAGGTCAATGTTGCGCCCGTAGCCTTGATAGGCACAGGTGGACATCGTATAGCGCTCACAAATGACAATTTTGCCCTCTTGCAAGGCGGGCAGAATTTTCTCTTGCGTGTGCTGCGCGCGCGAGGCTTCATACAAAAACAACTCAGCCATGGGGCGCACGTCCAAATTGGGCTCTAACACGATTTGGCGGATTTTTTCGGCCGTATCGGTGCCGCCGGGCTCACGCGTGAGGACCACGTCCTTGCCGTGTTCCAACAGCGTATTTAAGAGAAGTTTGGCCTGGGTGGATTTACCGCAGCGGTCCGGCCCTTCTAAAACGATAAATTTACCTTTCATCAATCAATACCTTCTTGGGAAGTAATAATTTGCAGCTTAGGTTTGGGGCCGCTGTTCCAGCCACCCGCTTGGGCCTGGCGGGACAGGGCTTCAAGCTTACCTTGGGATTGCAAGATAAAATCAATAATTTCGCGGAAAGCTCCGTCCCCACCCACACGCTTGGTGATGTAATGCACGTGCTGTTTTACTTCGTCCACAGCGCCGGGAACAGTAGCGGCAAACCCCACTTGCTTTAAGAGGGGCAAATCGGTGATATCGTCGCCAATATAGCAGACCTCTTCCGGCCGCACGTTTTCTTTTTTAAGTACATCTTGCAAGGGGCCCAGCTTGCTTAAAAACCCCTGGTACATATAAGTAAAACCTAACTTTTCTAAAACTCTTTT
>CAMVRX010000023.1 GCA_947170005.1 uncultured Elusimicrobium sp. | reverse complement strand
TACCAAAGCGCTCAGTAAATTCGTGCGCTTCTCCTGCAAACAAGCGCAAGCGTTTAAGGCGCGGTGCGCGCAGTTTATTTTCGTCCAGCATGCGTTTTACAGCCAGTTCCAACACGCGGGTCGGGTTATTTTCCAACACGCGTTTAACGGGGGTTTCTTTACCGCCCTTGGCATAGCCGGAGTGCGAGAAATACACTTTTTGTTCCAATTTTTTGCCGGTTAGTTTTACTTTAGCGGCATTGGTAACAACTACAAAATCCCCACAATCCATATTCGGCGTATAGGTTTTTTTGTGTTTGCCCATCAGCAGCACGGCTACGCGGGTAGCCAGTCTGCCCAGGGTTTGGCCGTTGGCATCAATATGGTGCCATTTGCGGCTGGTTTCTACTTCCTTGACGGAAGGTAAGAAGGTTTTTGTCATAAGTTTTATTTTCTACCTTTTGTAATTATTCGCACGGAGTGGTGGCCGCGCGTGTAATGACTCGTGGTTTTGTTCCTAGATATTATAGCAAATTTATTTTAAGTTGGGTACAAATTATGTTAGAATAAAAAAGAAGTAAAAAATTTAACCTGTTAATGGAACCGTATGCGGAATACGGAGTGCGCAAAAGCATTGTACTAGTCCAATAACAGTCGTGTAAGGCAATAGACAAAACGCGTTTTGTTTATTGCTCAATGCCCCTTTGGGGTTACGGCTGTTATAATGGGTTCTCTAGTACAAGCTCGCTGTGGCAGCCGTTTTTGCATGGTTCCGCGGAGAAATATGCACCCCAAAACCGCCGCCGCATTAGCCGCCCTGGAAAAATCCTTGTTGGAAGCCGCCCGCCTGCAACGCCATTTAACGCGCCTGGGCCAAATTTTTCCCCCCGTTTACTGGCAATTAGACTCCGCTGTTTTGCGCAGCGCACAGCAACTGTTTTGTGCACTGCAAAACGAAAAAAGCCAACTGCTTTTAGCGCAAAAAGAAAGCGAGAAAAATTAAGTTTCAAAGGGTGCTTGAAGCCTTTTTCAGTGCGATGCCAGCGCAAGATGCAAACACATATTTCTGACGGAAGCACCGCTTGTTTTTGTGCTAAAGCCAAACAGAAACAGATACAGAAACAGAAACAAACCATATACAGAAACAAAAACAGAAATAAAATATATACTTACTGCGCAGGCCGCAAACGGCCCGCGCAGGGCACGTAAGATTTTTTAAAAGCGTTTTTTACCCCCTCTCCTGCCCTGCGGGCATCCTCCCCCTCCCGGGGGGAGGTAGAAAATGGCAAAAAAACACTTGACAAATATCAAAAAATATGCTAGTATAGTTAGCGTAAGAAGAAACACCCCCGGCCGGGGAATGTTCTTACAAGCTAGCAATGCTCTTTGACAATAGTTGTTCAATTTCGGCCAATGTATCCAGGCGCACCAGTTGCCCGCGCACCTCAGCCGCGTTAGGGAAGTTACTAACCCAATACCCGGCGGTTTTGCGCGAACGGTTCACCCCAATGCGCTCGCCGTAGTAGGCCACATTCTCACGGATTAAGTCCCGGTAAATCTGCAAGCGTTTCTTAGCCGCCGTTATGCTTTCCCCTTCCCCACTTGAGGGGGAAGGTGCCCGCAAGGCGGATGAGGGGGTTTGCAAAGCGTCTTTTATCTCGCTAAAAATAAACGGGTTCCCCACGGCCCCGCGGCCAATCATCACGCCGGCGCACCCGGCTTGCAAAAATTGCCGGGCCACGTCCGCATTCACCACGCCGCCGTTGCCAATTACCGGGATGTTCACAGCCGCGCACGCTTCCCCCACCGCAGCCACGTTGGGCGGCCCGCTGTGCACGTCCGCCGCGGCGCGCGCGTGCAACGTCACCGCACTTGCCCCGGCGTTTTGCGCCAATTTAGCCAGGCGCACGGCCAGCAGCTCTTTATGGGTTAACGCAATACGCGTTTTGAGCGTAACGGGGATAGAAACGGCCTTCACCGCGGCCTCAATCAAGCGGCCCAGTTTGGCCTCGTCCTTCATCAGCACGCAGCCGGCACCGGCTTTGTTGATTTTTTTAACCGGGCAGCCCGCGTTGAGGTCCACGATATCGGCCCCTTGCGCTTGGGCTTGGCGGGCGGCTTGGGCAATGGTAGCTTCGTCCGCACCGAAAATCTGCATTGAAACGGGGTGTTCTTTAGCCGCCACCGCCAACATGCGCCCACTCCTGGGGTTGCCGTAGTGTAGCGCATGGGCCGACACCATTTCGGCACACACAATCCCCGCCCCGCCCTTTAGGCACAAAAGGCGAAAGGGCGTATCGGTAATCCCGGCCATGGGGGCCAGGAGCAAATTGTTAGGGGCGGTAAATGTACCGATTTGCAACGGGCGGATTAGACTCATTGAATTTTTTTCCAGCGGCCCGCAGACGAAGGTACTTCCACGGTTTTTTGGCGCGTAAGGCAGCCGCGCATAATTTGGCGCGCTTCTACAAAGGTGCTTTTAAATTCCAGCGCGTTGATAAATTCCTCGTGCCCAAACCCGCCGGCCAGGATATGGTCCGTAACCGCTACGCGGTAGGTTTCCTGCGGGCGGACAATGCGCCCGTTATCCAGCGTTACGCGCGTGATGCGTTTGCCTTGCGAAGTAGCCAAATATTGCACGTTAAACCCGGCAATTTGCGGGTAGTTATCCGGCGCGTTTAAAGAGGCTTGCAGCGCTTTGGTCAGGGCCTCTCCCTTGAGGGTTACAAACGTGATGTTATCGCCGTAAGGGTAGGCTTTGTAGAGGTCAAACTCGGTCATTTGCCCGGCGGGCAGCGGGCTGCGGATCGAAGCCGCGTTTAAAATAGCGCCGTCCAGTTTGGCCCACTTGTGCAAGCACTGCGCCAAGAGTGACCCCAGCGGGGATTGTTCGGTAAGGCTGGTGGAAATTTCCGCTTGTGCTTTGGCTAAGGGCCGGTTCATTTGTTTGCGGGTAGCGGCTAAGAGCTGCGCGGCTTGCTGGGCGATGGCTTCATCCTCGCCGTAGGTTTCTTTGAGTAACGGCTCATCGGTAAACGTCATCTGGCGCAGGTGGCGGTTTTTATCAAACTGTAGCGCAATATGGCCAATGCTGTCTAGCTTGGAGCCGGGGTACACAATGAGCGTTTTGTGGACGGTTTCACTTTCGGGGTTTTCGTTATCCTGGTTGGAGCTTAAAATCAGGTCAATCCCTTCCACTTCGGCCGCCAAGGCTGCGTTTCCGCCGCCCGAAGCCGTATCTACCAGCGAGCTGAGCACCACAATAAAATCCACTTCTTTTTCTTTTAAAAGGGCCACCATTTCTTGCGCGGTTTGCACGGGGTCCAGCGCGGTTAAACCGGGCAAACGCTCCTGGCCTTTTTTCCAGGGAGAAATGAGCCCCAAAATGCCGATTTTGATATTTCCCACGGTGCGGATTTGGTAGTCATGCAGCGGCCAAGGCATTTGGTTATCCAGGCGCAAATTGGAGACTACAAACGGGTAGCTGAGCTCTTTAACGATATTGCGCGCAGCCGGCCAGCCGTATACCAAATCGTTATCGGTTACGGTCCCGGCCGTAAAGGGCAAACCCTGGGCCAGCACGGGCACATATGCCCCCTTGAAGAGGGTCCCCTCGGCACTGGAGCCAAACCAGTTTCCGCCGTCAAAGAGTAAAAAGGGGGTGCTGCGGTTTTGCAAGAAATTCTTGAGGACTCCGTAGCCGCCGGCTTCTTGGTTATCCAAGCGCGGCTCGGGCCGGGAGAAGTAAAACCCCTCCACGTCCGCGGCAAAAAACACGTCCACCGTGGTACGTTCGCCGCCCGCGCATCCGGCTAACAACAAGCCCAGCAAGCACCCCCAAAACCGACGCATGTTACTGTACTTCTTGCATGCGGCCCGTTTGCGGAGCGGACACTTCCCCTTGGCGCAGGGCATCTTCCATCAGCTCGCGGATGGTTTTAGGGCCGACGAGTTTTTTAGCACTATCGGGGATGGCTTTAAAGCCGTTGCCTTCGCTGCCGCCGCTGGCAATGTAGGAGTTGGTAACCAGCGTATACTGTTTTTTATTTTCAAGCGGCTTGCCGTTAAGCAAAATTTCAACATCTTTGATTTTGCCTTTGGAATCCCGCTTGTAGTTAATCTGCAAGCCGGAGTACGTAAACAGCGGCCGCGGGCTCATGGTTTTTTGGATAAAGTTCTTTAAAAATTTACCATTAACGGTTACTTGCGTGACGGTATTATCAAAGGGGTGGATGTCAATAATATCGCGTTTGGTAATGGCCCCTTTGGGCATATCCACGCGGGTACCGCCGTTGTTGTGGATGGCAATTTCAGTGCCGCCGTAGGCGCGCATCAAGTCAACAATCCAGTCGTTAAGCGGGGAGTCTAACTGGTCTTTTTCAACCGGCATTTTGGACAGGATTTGCGTTGTATAACCTACCGGCGTGTCTACGTTGGGCTCGCGCAAAGACTCCACGTATTTTTTCATGGCTTTGTCTTCCCCTACTTTGGCCACAATCAAGGGGATAATCTCGGACTTGGCCGACACAAACTTCCCGGTTTTATCGTCCGTTTCCACGGTCACTTTGCTTACGAAATTGACGTAGCAGCCGCTTTCCACAAACAGCACGCCGTTGATCACACGGTTCTGCACAATTTTGTGCGCGTGCCCGCCCATCACCATATGCACCCGGCCGCCAAAGTGTTTGGCAATATCCGGCAGATACGAAGCGGACCCGTGTTTATCATCGGCAATAGAGTCATGCGCCAGCACAATAACTACATCCGGGTTTTGCTTTTCTACTTCATTTAGCGCATTTTCCAGGGCCACCAGCGGCTTGGTAAAATAATACCCCACCGCCGGGCTGGTAGGCGTGCGGTTGCCCAACCCAATAATGGCAAACTTGACCCCGTTGCGGGTAATAAACGTGTACGGCGCAATATGCGGCGGATATTTTTGGGTGTCTTGCTCAAAGAAGTTGGCCGCCAACATCGGGAAGTCCAGTGCCGCCACAATCGGCGGGAAGTTAGCCGCTTTAAAGTCAAACTCGTGGTTGCCCAGGGTGGTGGCATCATAGCCCATTTTATTCATAATTTGAGCGGCTTTGAGACCCTTGGACTCCCGGGTCTCCACCGTTCCGTTGGCAAAGTCCCCGCTGTCTAAAAGCAGGTAATTTTTAGGCCCGTTTTTGAGCACACTTTGCAGCGCGGCAAAACCGCCTACCCCTTCGCGCGGAAAGAAAAATCCGTGCGTATCACTGGTGTGATACACAACCGTTGTTTTGGCAAGCAACAACAACGGGGTCAACAACACAACTGCCAATAAACTAAGTTTTTTCATGGTTTCTCCCTCCCGCCGTGCGGGGTTTACAAATTAGGCTCTGCGCGCAAAAGGCGAAATTTCGCGCAGCCGCGCAATAATGGGCGGCAATTCTTTAAGTACCAAATCAATATCGGCCTGCGTGGTCTGGTCCGAGAGTGAAAACCGCACCGACCCGTGCGCAAACTCAAAGGGCACATGCATCGCACGCAGCACGTGCGACGGCTCCAGCGAGCCCGACGTACACGCCGAACCCGACGAAGCACAAATGCCAAAATCATTTAAGTACATCAAAATCGATTCGCCCTCAATATACCCAAAGCTGACATTGGTAGTATTGGGCACGCGGTGTTGCGGGTCCCCGTTTACTTTTACATCGGGGATTTGCGCCAAAATGCCTTGCTCCAAGCGGTCGCGCAGCGCGGCTACTTTTTCCATGGTACCGTCTGCCAAGCGCTTTTTGGCCAACTGCGCCGCTTTGGCCAGGCCGACAATATAAGGCACATTTTCGGTCCCGGCGCGGCGGTGTTGCTCCTGGTGGCCGCCCATTAAGTAGGGCAAAAAGCGGGTCCCGCGCTTGACGTACAACACACCAATGCCCTTAGGGCCGTGAAATTTATGCGCCGAGAGTGAAAGCATATCCACCCCCGCGGCTTGCACGTCCACGGGGATTTTGCCCCCCGCTTGCACGGCGTCGGTGTGAAACAGCGCGCCTTTTTCGTGCGCCAGCTTTGCAATTTCTTCAATCGGGAAAATCGTTCCGGTCTCGCTGTTGGCCCACATGACCGATACCAGGGCTGTATCCTCATCCAGCACGGCTTTGAACTGGTCCCTGTTAAACCGCCCCTGTTCGTCCACGCCGATATAATCCACGCGGTAACCTTGCGTTTGCAAATAGCGAAAAGGCTCCAGCACCGCCGGGTGTTCCACGGCCGAAGTAATGATATGTTTTTTGTGACGGTTTGCGCGCACGGCGGAAAAGATAGCGGTGTTGTCACTCTCCGAGGCGCAGGAAGTAAAAATGATTTCGTCGTCGTACGCGGCGTTTATAAAATCGGCCACCGTGTGGCGGGCCTGGTCAATGACGTGGCGGTTTTCGCCTCCGAAGGTGTGCATGCTCGAGGCGTTGCCGTATTTTTCGCTAAAGTACGGCAGCATGGCCGCCACAACTTGCGGGTCGCACTGGGTAGTGGCGTTATTGTCTAAATAGACCACCTTCATTGGGCTTGCTCCACCACAAGGCCGCTAAAAATGCGGTCCTGCAATACTTTTTCAATAAAGTTTTTAAGCGTGCCTTGCGCGCCGGCGCAGTGGCTGCACATCCCCACCAGGCGCACTTTAACGGTGTTGCCCACCAGGTCTACCAGCTCCACCGAGCCGCCGTCCAGGTTGAGTTTGGGGCGGATGTCCTCTTCCAGCACTTTTTCAATGGCTTTGATTTTTTCTACCAGGGTCATTTGCTCGTAGGACTTGGGGGCCGCCTGCGGCAGTTCGCACGCGCCGTTTACTTTGTCTAAAATCTTTTGGATTTCGCCTTTACACTGCCCGCACGCACCGCCGGCTTTGGTAAAATGGGTAACGTCCTCCACCGTGGTTAGGTGATTGGTGCGGATGGCTTTAATAATGGCTTCTTCGCTCACGTTAAAGCACTTGCACACAATTTTTTCGGCCTGTTGCTCAAACACCACCGGTTTGCCGCCCTGGCGGTAGCTTTGCACGGCGGCTTCCAGGGCCTCCATGCCCATCACGGAGCAGTGCATTTTTTCCGCCGGCAAGCTGCCCAGTTCGTTGGCAATATCCTGGTTGGTAATTTTGCTGGCCTGTTCAATAGTTTTACCTTTAACCATTTCGGTTAAAATGGACGAGGAAGCAATCGCGCTGGCACAGCCGAAGGTTTCAAATTTGGCATCTTCAATAACGTCGGTTTGTTTATTTACTTTAATCGTCAGGCGCAGCGCGTCGCCGCACACCAGGCTGCCCACCTGGCCGGTCCCGTCCGCGTTGGGGATAGAACCCACGTTGCGGGGGTTTTTGAAATGGTCCATGACTTTATCGGTATAGTCCCACATAGTTTTACCTCTTGGAATAACTTTATTATATTATAGCATTTATTAAAAGGGGCGTTTTATGCTACAATAAAGGTACAATTTAATCTGTTTTTGGAATCGTATCACACGGATACGGGTAGCCCAAAGGGCTGCGTTCTACGCCAAGGACAGCTGTTTAAGACACAACATATAAGGCCTTATAACCCTTGTGTGCTGTGTCGAGTGTTTACTGTATGGTAAACCGCGGCTGATACTCTGGGTACCGTAGAACGCACCTGGCTGTAGCGGCCGTATTTATTGGTTTCATAAGCGGGTAAATTGAAAATTAAAAATAAGGAGCTGTTTATGAAACACACAAACACCCGGCGGGGTAATACGCAACAAGTTATACAAGTAGGGCAGGAAATATTGTCATCTTCCCCCCTTGTGGGGGAAGTGGCCCGGAGGGCCGATGGAGGGTTGTCAAATAGGGAACCCTTTTTTAATACCCTCCTGCCCCGCTTCGCGGTACTCCCTCCACAAGGGAGGGAGATGAACCACGGCTTTACGCTTATTGAGCTTTTAGTTGTCGTACTCATCATCGGCATTTTAGCCGCTGTAGCCGTACCGCAATACCAAAAAGCCGTGTTTAAAAGCCGTATGGCAGAAGTCTTTGTGAACCTAAACACACTTTCCAAGGCTCTAAAAATTTGTGAGCTAACCCATGGAAAAGATTATACCGTAGGCGAGACGCTCAGCCCCACAAATCCGTGTTATCTCATGCAAAATCTTGATATAGAAATACCGGGAACGTTAAACCACGAACAATTAGATACCCCCAACGTGCTATACTCGGTTGATAGAGGAACTATTAACGGCTTACGAGACAGCCTGCTAACCGCCCTATACAAGAAGAATGAAGTATGTATTTGCATACACGAAGACGGACATTTCAGTACACCAAATGAGTCTCTTGATTGTGGGGATGGAACCTATCCTTCTTTTGATGTAGCAAACGCACTTAATATCGAACAAGAGGATGACTGTTCTTGTTGTTGATAAAATAAAACATAATTATACATGGTCTGCAAATAGACCGCGTATCTTTCCCCGCATAAATTGCTACAATATACCTATGTATAACCGCGTGGGTATATTCTTTAACGAGCTCAAAACGCAAGCCGCACCGCTGGCCCGGCAAGCGACGGAATTTTTGCACGCCAAAAACGTGCAAACCACGCAGCTTACTACCCTGGAAAATTTACCCGACCTGGACGTACTTATCAGCCTGGGGGGCGACGGCACGATGCTGCGTTGTGCCCGCGCGTGCGCGCCCAAAAACATTCCCATTTTGGGCCTGAACTGCGGCACGCTGGGCTTTTTGGCCGCGGCCGAAAAAGAGGAAATGCCCCGCGCGCTGAGCGCTTTATTAGAAGACAAATGCACCACCCGCCGCCACTTAATGCTGCACGTCACCGTGCGCCAAAACGGCCAAACACACACCTTTAGCGCGCTTAATGACTGTGTGCTTCACCCGTCTAACATGCGCGCATTTTTCATTCACGCCGCGTTTAACGGTGTGCAAATGCCGCCCTACTTTGGCGACGGACTGATTGTAGCCACGCCCACCGGCTCTACCGCTTACTGCCTGGCTGCGGGCGGGCCGATTGTAGAGCCCAACGTAGAAGTTTTTGTGCTCACCCCCATCTGCCCGCACTCACTGAGCCAGCGGCCCATGGTGCTTTCGGCGGGCGGAAAGCTCCTGTTAAAACCCGCTTTCAAAAACACCGAGGACGGCGCCGTCATCAGCTTTGACGGCCAAGTGCACACCCCGCTGCAAGCCGGGGCCGAAATTGAAATCACCCGCGCCCCGTTTACCGCCCAACTGCTCGTCCTGCCGCAGCGCGGATTTTTTAACGTGCTGCACAAAAAACTAAATTGGGGGCAAGACCATGCTTTATAATTTGCGCGTGGAGCACTTTGCCATTATTGACGATTTAACGCTGAGCTTTGCCCCCGGCCTAAACGTGTTTTCCGGCGAGACGGGCGCCGGCAAGTCCATTGTCATTGAAGCCCTGGGCTTTGTGCTGGGCGCGCGCGGGGACGTAAGTTTAATAGCGGACGGCGCCCCCAAAATGAGCGTGCAAGCGCAGTTTGTCTCCTCCGCGCTGCCTGCCGATTTACGCAAACAATACGCGCTCGCCGCGGACCGCTTTACCCTGCGGCGCGAGCTGGACCGCAAAGGCAAAAACAAAGCCTATGTAGAGGGCCGCCCGGTACCTGTGTCCGCACTCACGCAAATCGGCCAAGCACTGGTGGACTTCCACGGCCAGCACGACCACCAAAGTCTGCTCCACGCCGCCGTACATTTAACCTTACTCGACCAATTTGCCAAGCACGAAAAACTCGTTGCCCAGGTATCCGCCGCGTGGCAAACCGTGCACACCTTGCAAGCCAAGCTGGATGCGGTGCGCCTCTCGGCCCAAGAAAAAGAGCGGCTCTTGGATATGAACGAGTACCAGCTTGCCGAGATTGAAAAAATTTCCCCCAAACCCGGCGAAGATTTGGAATTGGACCAGGCGCTTCCCAAGTTAAAACATGCGGGCAAACTCTTGGAACTGGCGGCCGAAGCCTACAACGAACTTTACGCCGCTGACGCCTCGGCCACCGCGCGCGGCAGTAAAGCGGCGCGCGCCTTAAGTGCCATGGCTGAGCTGGATGAAAATTTGGCCCCGCTGGCCGAAAACGTGCAAAACGCGCTCATCACCCTGGAAGACGCCGCCAACACGCTTAGCGACTATAAGGACGGCCTGGACGTGGACGAAAACGCCCTGGACAAGCTCTTAGAACGCCACGAAAAAATCAAACGCTTAAAACTCAAATACGGCCCCGAAATTGCCGACGTTTTAAAAACCGCCGACGAGCTGCGCGCGCAAATTGACAACTTAAAACACGCGGACGAGCGCGAGCAAGACTTACAAAACGAACTGGCCAAAGCGCAAAAAGAACTGTTAAAACTAGCGCAAAACTTGCACGACAAACGCTTAAAAGCGGCCGAAAAATTGGCGGCGCAAATCACCGCGCAAATTAAGCCCTTAGGGTTTAACCAAGTAAAATTTGCCGTAGCCGTGGATATGGACGAAGAAAACAGCACCGCCACCGGCGCGGACAAAGTGGAATTTCTCTTCTCCCCCAACCCCGGCAGTGCGCTGCGCCCTTTAAAAAACATTGCTTCCGGGGGCGAAATTTCCCGCGTAATGTTGGGGCTCAAAACCGTGCTAGCCTCCACCGTACCTGTCATGGTATTTGACGAAGTAGACGCCGGTATCGGCGGCGAAACAGGCTGGCTGGTGGGCGAGAAACTGCGCACCTGCGCTCGTGGCCGGCAAGTCTTATGCGTAACGCACCTGGCGCAAGTGGCCGCGCAAGCGGACCAAAATTTCCACGTGACCAAAACCGCCGGCAAAAACACCACCCGCGTAACGATTGCCGCCTTATCCGGCGAGAAACTAACCGCCGAAATTGCCCGCATGCTGGGCGGCGGGGACAAAAAATCCGCTGCTTACTTACATGCCAAAGAACTCTTGTCCAAAGCAAAATAGGCCGCTGCACTGGTTAAAAAAATTTTCCTTTGCTTTTTCTTTCTCTTATATTTTTGGTACAATTAAAGTATATCTTAGTAAAGGAGAAAACTTATGTCTAAATGCTGCAAATGCTGGACCAAATTCTTGCCGCACAACTGGCTGTGCCTCAAAGGGTTGTATGTCGTGTTCATCGTGCTTTTTTACCTCACCTTGGCGATGGCCTTGTACGTAGGCGCAAACCTTTTCGCTTACTTCTACCAATATAACCAAGGGGCGCTGTGGGCTACGTTAACCACCGGTGCTATGTGGGGTGCCTTGGCCGTGGCCTGGGCCCAAATCTTGGGCGGGGCTCTAGTGCTTTTGACGGTTGCCAAAGCTTTAAAAGCGTTGCGCAAAGTAGAACACGCCGTAGCACCTTGCTGCTGCCAAGCCGGAAAAGAAACCAAAGAAGAAGCCAAATAATATCTGCGGTGCGCGCTGAGCCGCGCACCGCTTTTTTAATAAAAGAGGGTTTATGAAACGATTTTTTGCCGTTGTATGTTGCGCGGCGGCCACGTGCGCGCTACAGGCCGAAACCATTCAAATGAAAGACGGGAACCTAATTACCGGTTCTATCCTCTCGCAAACCGAGTACGTCCTCCAGCTTGCCACCTCGTACGGGACTGTCACCCTCAACCAAAAAGAAATTGAACAAATCCTGCCCGACAAACACCGCATCGTTCTGCAAGGCGGCTCGCAACTGGTCGGCCAAATTACCGATTTAGACGAATTTAACTTAAAACTCAAAACCGACGACGGCGCCACCGTAAACATTGATATGCCGCAAATCGTTTCCATTGAAACCTACGATTACGACCGCGGCCAAGACGCCCAAAAAGAGTACGTCGAAAAAACACAAGAAAAACAAGCCCAAGCCGCCGCTCACGCCGCTGCCGTAGCCGCGGGAACCGCCCCGGCCGGGGTGAGTGCTGCCGGCGGGCTCACGTTTGATAACGATATAGACCAAGTCTTTGATACGCAAAAAGCCACCGTGGTAAACGGCCAAGTGGTTACGCCGGCTGCCGCCCAAGCAGCCCCCGCCGCCCAACCTTTGAGCGACGAAGAAGCCTTCGTTAAAGGCGTTAAAACCGGGGCTGTAAGCCAAGAGGAATATGCCGCTGCCGCCAAAGAAGAACTTTCCGCCAAAAAAGAAAAAAAACCCGCGGCCGAAAAAAAACAAAAGCCCGCGCATAACGAGGCCGACTACCGCAAGTATTTCTCCGTGCAAGTAGGCGTCATGCCGCTGAACCTCAAACTGGACAACTCCGCCCGCGCCGGCTACAGCAAAACCGACGAGTACGACGTCGGCGGCACCAGCGTAAATGTCTCAAGCAAATTTTTATGGCGCGTCAAAGGCAGCCGCCTGTGGCTGGGGCCGGAACTTTCGCTGGCCAACATTCCCAACACCTCTTTTGACGATAAAGACCCCGCGGCCGCCGTGGATAACCCGCAAGTCAAAACCAGCGGCCAAATGATACGCGGCGGATTGACGGCACATTATTACATCAACCCCAAAAACCGTTTTGCTTTTTATTTGACCGGCAGCGCCATGTATGAAATGCTGCATCTTAATTACCGAGGCGAAGTTGTCAGCGCGCGCATTTCGTCTAGCGGGTTTGCCGGGGCCGCCGGGCTGGGTGTAGAAACGTGGGTGGATGACCTGATGCTGGGCCTGGAAGTGCGCGAAGTGTTTGCCCAGCGCCAAAAGGAACTCAAAAACTCTTCCGGCGCCAACACGCTGTTTCAAATTCAACTCAGCTGGAAATTTTAATGCACATTTTACTGTTGCCCAATGCGCTTAAAGGCACGCTTAGTGCCATGCAAGTTGGGCACATTTTATCGCGCCAATTATCCGCCCGCCACACGGTGCGCTTTTTCCCTATTTCCGACGGTGGCGACGGGTTTATAGACACCTTTAGCACGCTGGACCCGCACGCCAAGCTCATAAAAGTGCGCGCCCAAAACGCGTTTTTGCAACCCCGCTCCACGTCGTTTTTAATGCTTAGCGACGGCCAAACCGCCGTACTGGAAACCGCCCGCATTTGCGGCCTGGGCCGCGCTAAAAAAGAAGAACTGGACCCGCTAAACGCTTCCTCTTTTGGCGTGGGCCAAGTGATTTTAGCGGCCGCCA